>JBBRBM010000020.1:0-46880 GCA_038205745.1 Verrucomicrobiota bacterium
GCTCGCGTGGCTGGCTCCTCAGTTTTTCGGCGGCTTCGTCATCGGCGCTTCGGCGGGGGTGCTTGGGTTGATTGCGGCGTTCGCCCTGATGGATCCAGAGGCGACGATCTTCCTGAATTTTTTCATTCCGCTAAAGGCCAAGCACCTGCTGTGGATCGAACTGGGAATTTCGCTTTTCTTCACCCTCGTGCCGGCGGGTCGCGGTGTGGCGGATGCGGCGCATTTTGGCGGTATTCTTACAGCGATCGGCTACATCCGATGGAGCATGCATCCTCCCAACGTGGAGTGGAATCCGTTGAAGGCGCGTCAACGCAAACGCGAACTGGTGCAGGCCGCGTCGAAAGCGGTGCGCTGGCGTCCACGCTCGAACGCGACCCCGGACGTTCCCTCGGAGGAATTCATCAGCCGCGAAGTAGACCCGATCCTCGACAAGATTTCCGCGCATGGAATTCAAAGTCTCACGCCGCGCGAAAAAGAAATTCTCGAAGCGGCGCGAGCGAAGATGTCCAAGCGCTGATCGGAGCTCTGCGCTCCTTGCAAACGTCCGATGTGGACTCGCGCGGTTTTCCTGCCGTAACCTGACGGTTCGATGATTACGCGCTATTCGCGGCCCGAGATGCGGGCCATCTGGACGGATGAAAACAAACTGAAGATCTGGCTCGAGATCGAATTGCTCGCCAGCCAGGCACTGGTGCGCGAAGGCGTGGTGCCGGTGAAGGATTTCACGAAGATCAAAGCCGGCGCAGAAAAGTGTTTCAATGATTTGCCGGGGCTCGTAGCGCGTCAGCGCGAGTTGGAAAAAGTTTTGAACCACGACGTGATTGGCTTCACCACCGCCGTCACCGAAAAGATCAACGATCCTGCCTCGCGTTGGCTGCACTTCGGCCTCACGAGCAGCGACGTGGTAGACACGGCATTCGCGGTGCAGATGGTACAGAGCGCGAGCATTCTGTTGCAGAACCTTGCCGATCTGCGCGCTGTGATCGCCCGCCGCGCGAAAGAGTACCAATTTACGCCATGCATCGGTCGCAGCCACGGCATTCACGCGGAGCCGACGACCTTCGGGTTGAAGCTCGCGTTGATGTATGACGAGTTTGGCCGCGCGGAGGAACGGCTTGCGGCCGTGCGATTGCGTTCCTCCATCGGCAAATTGAGCGGAGCTGTGGGAACGAACGCGCACTTGCCGCCGCGCGTCGAGTCTTTCGTGTGCAAACAACTCGGCCTCACGCCCGCACCGATCGCTACACAGGTGATTCAGCGCGACATCCATGCCGAGTTCATGAGCACGCTTGCGATCATCGGCGCAAGTTTGGAGCGATGGGCGGTGGAGTTTCGTCACTTGCAGCGCACCGAAGTGCTCGAAGCGGAAGAGCCGTTCACGAAAGGACAAAAGGGTTCCAGCGCCATGCCGCACAAGCGCAACCCGATCACTTGGGAGCGCATCACCGGCCTCTCCCGCGTGCTCCGCGGAAATGCCGTTGCTGCGTTGGAAAACGTGGCGCTCTGGCACGAGCGTGACATCAGCCACAGCAGCGTCGAGCGCATCATCTTCCCAGACTCATGCACGCTTCTCGATTACATGCTCGGTCTTGCGACGCGGATGATGAACGGCCTCACCGTTTATCCCGAGAACATGAAGAAGAACCTCGGCCTCAGCCTCGGCATGTGGAACAGCCAGACGGTGTTGCTCGAACTCATCCGTAAGGGACTCTCTCGCGAGCAGGCTTACGAACTCGTGCAGCGCAACGCGATGAAGACCTGGGAAGTAAAACACGCCGGGCGCGACGATGCGGATTTCGTGAAGCAGTTGCTCGCGGACGAAGAGGTCGCAAAACATTTCGCGCCGGGCAAACTCGAAAAACTTTGCTCGCCCGACTTTCATTTCAAGCATGTGAAAGCGCGCTTCAAGGCGCTTGGCTTGTCCAAGTAATTCTTGTTCGACGGCGCTCGTGGGAGTGCCGACGCAGCGATCCGCCGTCGATCATTTGCGCCGTCGCAATTTTACGCTCGGTAAACCCGGATGCATTCTCCCGTGAAAATTTTCACGGTTATCATCTCCTTCCGCTTGAACTGCCGCGCGTTGTTTGATTACCTCCGCGCCCAGTCACCCAAAGCAAAATCATGTTGCAGAAGCTAGGAAGTTTATTCGGCTCGAAGCCGCCGCAGCGCGTCGCGCCAGTCTTCATCGAATCCCAAATCTCTTCGCCCCTGAGCCGCCGCACGGCTGACTCGGAGAAGAAGCACAGCTACACGAAAATCTTTCGCTGGCGTCTTCCCGATGGACACACGGAGGAACCGCGATCGGTCGAGATTCTCGGCTCGTTCAACCACTGGCGGCCCGTGCCTCTGGAGCGCGACAGCAGGGTCGGCACTTGGCAAGCAATCGTCCACCACATCCCGGGCAACAAGACGCATCACTACATGCTCATGGTGGATGGCAAGCCGGCTTACGACAAAACGTGCGACGGTCTCGCCGTGCCACATGGGCCGAACGAAGAAGCATACCAGCTCGACACCGAAAAAGGTCCGCGCGTGCTGATGCTCTTCGCGCAGACGAAGTAGGAAAGCGCGCCGCCGAATTCGTTCCCGTCCCCTCACGGTTGGACCGCGTACCGCTTTGTCCGCAAGCCTCACTTCGCGGGCGCATCGGTGCGTGCATCGAGAAATCTCTTCCGCCACTCGGCACGCGAAAGTTTCCCGCGTTGGTTTGGGGCGAGCGAATCAACGAACCAGAACTCCCGCGGCACTTGCCACGCCTCGCTGCGCGCGAGAAGAAACTGCCGCAGCGACTCCGCGCTTCCACCATTTTGCGCGACCACGCACGCGACGATTCGATCACCGCGCTGCGCATCGCTGTCCGGCACGCCGAAGATGAGTCACTCGCAAACTTCAGGGTGCGTTGCGAGCAGGCGCTCGATCGTTTCGGGAGCAATCTTGCGCGCGGCGACGTTGATGACATCGCCGGCGCGGCCACGGAGAAACACCAGGCCATCGCGCAGTTCGGCGACGTCGTTGGTGCGGTAAATGCCGCCGGTGAGAGCATCGGCGGGCTGGGGCCAATAAGTCTCAGCGACGCTGCGCCCGCGCACTTCGAGGCAGCCTTCCACATTCAGCGAAAGCAGAACGTTGCACATCGGCGCTCCGACACATGATGGTTCCGTGCGCGGCCTTTCACTGCGATCGTACGCGATGCCGCCGCACTCACTGGCTCCGTAAAAGTTGTGGATCTTGAGCTGTCGTTGCGTGAACACGTCGTGCTCGATCGCGAGAGGCAATGGCGCTCCGGCGGAAATTGCGAGGCGCACCTCGTTCGTGATGGAATTCGTTTCATGCCACACGCGCCATAGCGCCGGCACGGCCGGAAGCGTGACCGGTCCTGCGATCTCAGTCGCGCGACGCACGATTTCAGGCAACGGCGGTCCACCCAGGATCAGCGGGATTCCGTGCAGCAGCAGTGGCGTGATCAAATTCGAAAAGCCATACGAGTGCGCCAGCGAGATGAATGCGAGGTTCGGCCAGTCACGGCGCAAGCCCATCGTCGCAACAATATTTTCAGCATCAGCAGCAAGTTGCGCGGCTGTCATTGCGACGAGTTTCGGTGCGCCGCTCGTAGCCGAGGTGATCTTCACGTGCGCGATGTGATCCGGCGGCTCCGGAAATTCAGGAGGAGCCTGGCCCGGCTCGATGGGACAAACCACCGCGCCATCGCGCCACGCGCGAAGAACGCCCAAGACGAAATCAGCCGTGCCGCCCTGAGGGAAAACTACTTCGGAGCCATGAACTCGTGAAGACGATCCATCAATAGCCGCAGCGAGTTGGGCGAAGGTCCATTGACGTCCGCCCGGCAGGTCGCGCAGCGCGAGTTCACCGGCGAACTCACGCGCAATTTCGCGCCAGCGATCGTAAAGCATTTGTCAGTGTCGTAGCGCAGCGCGTACAAAGTCGGAAGTCGAATGTCGAAATTGAAACGTCTTTTCTCCGTCGCCGGCTTGGCGCTGCTCGTTCTGGTGACAGGTTGCGCGTCGCATTGCGTGCAGCAGTATCCGCGCGCATTTGAATTTGAGAAGGACACGTTCGCTTACCGCAACGATTTGAAATGGGAATACGTGTTCAACGATGCGACGGGAAAAACCTCTCATCGCGATCGTGTGCCCGAACCGGAATACACGCACCACTGCTTCGCGGTGGCGCGATCGGCGCGACAGTTTTTTCAGCACGCGCGGTTTGATCCGTATCTCCGCATCGCGGACGATAAGACGTATCGCCAGTTGATCAACGAAGTCGTGGCTCGCGACCCGAGCGAATGCACGTCTGAGGAAAAGCGCATCGTGATTCCCGGCTTCTCGAACCTTCGCGAGTTCAGCACGAAGAAGCCAAACTTGTTACAGGACGAATGCGGTGGCGCGTGGCGCAGTTATTTCCAACGCGGCCACTGGCGGATGATGTTGGGCTTCACAGGACGACATCAGGAGCACGAGGTTGCCCGGCTCATCGCTTCGCTCCGCGCGAATCGTCCGCCCGTCGTTCACATCGTGAAATTCCCAAAGCTCACGATCAACCACGCGCTGCTGCTTTGCGGCGTGACGGAGACGGAAAGGGAAGTTCGCTTCACCACTTACGATCCTTACGAACCGAACATTCCGCAGACGCTCACCTTCGAGCGCAAGACGAGAGAGTTCAGCTTTCCAAGAAATCCCTACTTCATCGGCGGCAAGGTGGACATCTACGAAATCTACCGGTCGTGGAACCGGTGAAGGAGCGCGGACGGTCACGTCCGCACGACGATTTCGACCAACGGGTCTGACGGGGCCGCGCTCCTGGTTAATTCTCCGCAGCCGCTGCCCAGGCCGGTGGGTTTTTCAAGCGATACAACATCTCGCCGGCTTTGGGCACGAGGAGCACGCCTTCGGATTCGCGGTGGGCGAAGTCTTCGGGGTCGATCGTTTTCGGATCGCGGTACCCAAGGTTGATGCGGTCACAGGTTTCTTTCGAGAGGCCGGTCGCGAGCGTGACTTTCACACGGCAGTTCTCGACGCCGTTTTCAAACGTGCCGATGCCGCGGACGTGAGTGCTGTGAGCGAGCACACCCCACGGATAATCTTTGAAACGATCCCACTGCTTAAGGAAGTAGTCGCGGCAATGGTAACCGACCTCCATGATCGTTTTGCCGTGGGCGACGCAGACTTCGTGGATGTGCGGCGCGTAAATGATCAGTTCGCCGCCATCGGCGACGACGGGTTCGAGTTTGTACATCCCTTTGCCGCCAACCCAGAGTTCGTCATACATCGGCGGCAACACTGAGAGCACTGTGTGATAAGCGCTTTCCTTGTAGACGATGTGGATGTCGCGAGAGAGTTCGCTCGCCGCGTCCCAGGCCGCTTCCGGCGTGCCTGCGAAAAGTCCGGCGAGTGATTTGTCCGGTCGCACGACCATGGCGAAGCAAAGTTTATCCACGCTCACCATTGCGCCGGCGCGATCGACCACGCGGCGCACAGGCGTCCATTTGTTGCCGATGATCATCGGGTTGGTGACGACGCCGCCGAGCCAATGGAAAAAATTCAAAATCTGCGGACCACCAACGCCGGGGAACAAATACTTGTTGCCGCCGCTGAATCCCACGACTTCATGCGGGAACACGGGGCCAACGATGATGAGCTGATCGTAATCGTAAACGCGCTTGTTGATCTCGACGGGAACGTCCATCGAGAAAAGGCCGCCGGACAATTTGTTGATCTCGGCGGCGGGAATCGTGCCGATGTTTCGGAGCGCGGCGGGGTTGTTCCACTCGTGGTTGAAGAACTTGACCTTCGCGTAAGTGCTGCGGTGTTCGGCGTCCGTGATTTCGATGCGTTCACAAATCGCGGCGTCACTCATCGGCTGATGCGTTCCGAGCGCGACGAGGATGTCGAGCGATTGCGTCACTCCGCCGATCTGCGCGAAGAGTGACTTGAACATCAGCCCGACCGGCGCGGTGCGCGTGCCGTCAGGAATGATCAACAAGACGCGTTTGCCGCGATAGCGATCCACGGAGCATGTCCCGGCGACGACGCGCGCGACTTGTTCAGGCGTGACCGCAGATTCAGCCGTGTCGGCGAGAACGAAGTTCGAAGTCGAACTCATAATTTACAGAGTGGCAACAAACTGCTCGACGGTGAGGTTGGCGGCCCGAATCAATGAGCGAAGTGTACCTCGCGCTACCGCGCGATGATCAGGAATAGAAAGCGTAGCGCTGTGGCCTTCCTTTACTAAAACGATGTGGCTGCCGCGTTGCCGCGCCACGCGCCAACCGAGTTTCTCAAAAGCTCGCACAGCTTCTCGTCCGCTGATGACTGGCAAAGCAGGCATCAGACAGCGATCTCGACCTGACTGGTTTCCACAGTGAGCGGCATCCCCCGCTCGGCGCGCACTTCGAGACAGGCGACGATCGCCTCTCGAATGTTTTTCAACGCCTCGTCGCGAGTCGAGCCTTGAGTAACACAGCCCGGAACCGACGGACATTCAACGACCCACACGCCATCTTCGTCGCGGTCAATAATCACGTTGAATTTCACCTCGGCAGGTTAGGGCACTGATCGCGCGGCAGCAAGCCAACGCTCAAATCGTCTGGCTCAAAAAACCACCATCGACGCGGATGTCGGTGCCGGTGACGAAGCTGCTCGCTTTGCTGCTCGCGAGGAACACCGCAGCCCCGACCAACTCGTCAGCGATACCAAAGCGGCCCATCGGTGTGTGGCCGAGAATGGATTTCGTGCGCGCGGTCGGTGAGCCGTCATCGTTGAAGAGGAGTTTGCGATTTTGTTCCGCGGGGAAAAAGCCGGGCGTGATGGTGTTCACGCGGACGTTTTTCGTGGCCCATTCGCGCGCGAGGAATTGAGTGAGGTTCAGCACTGCGGCCTTGGCGGCGGAGTAAGTCATCACGCGCGAAAGTGGAATGTGCGCAGACACGCTGGCGATGTTGATGATGCTGCCGCTTCCGCGCGCGACCATCGCGGGACCGAATTCCTGACACGGCAATAGCACGCCGCCGACGAGGTTTAAATCGAAGCTCGCCTGCCAGTCTGCGATCTGGATTTGTTCGACGGAGCGTTCCGCAGTGACGGTGACTTTGGGATCGTTGCCGCCAGCGGCGTTGACGAGGATTGTCACGGGGCCGAGTTGCTTTTCGATATGTTCGTGAGCAGCGCGGATACTTTCGCGGCTCACGGCGTCGGCGGTGAAGAAGGCAGCTTTGCCGCCGGCATCAAGGATTTTTTTCACCCGGGCCTGGCCACGTTCGGCGTTGCGTCCCAGCACGGCGATGGTGGCGCCAGCCTGTCCGAGCCCTTCTGCGATTGCACCGCCGAGTTCGCCTGTGGCACCGATCACGGCCGCCACTTCACCGCTCAAATCAAAAAGCTTCATGGGGCGGCGACTCTGCGCGAGAGCCGCGCGCGTCGGGAAGAAGAATTTGAAAGGGGACGTAATCAGTGAATCAGTAATCAGTTCGCGCTTTGGAAGATTCGGAACTGAATCACTGATTCACTGATTACTGGCTACGCGCCCTGGTAGAGCTGCGTGAGTCGGTTGTCGACGTAGACTTTGTAGCGCGAGGTGACGAGCAACTTGCGCTCCTTGACGATGCGCAGGCGAATCTGGTCGCGCCCGCTGATTTCAATATCGAAGCTCTCGACCACCGGCTCGGAGAACCAACGGTTCTTACGGAACACTTCGCGGCCATCCACTTTCAACACGGAACGGCCGAGTAGTTGGTTGAACTCGAATTCGATCTGGTGTCGTTCCTGCGTTCCAACTTCGAGTGTGAATTTCATGTGTCCTGTTCTTCAGTTTTGATTTGGTTAAGCACGGGAGTTGCCAATGAGAACCAAGCGGGCGGCAAGCGGGAAACAAGCGGAGAGGATAACGGGAAGGCGGGCTTTGCGTCTCAAACCGACCCGAAGCTGCCAAAACTTGTGACAGCGAACCGAAACGATCAGACGAATCGTGGCCGCCCTGATCCGACATCGCCATCAAGCCGCAGCACGCGCACTGGGATCAGGCGTGGCGGTGAGGCCGGGCGCGCGGAAAGCGTGAGTTTCACACAAGGTGAGTGACCAAAACGCACCGGCAACGGTTGAGTTGCTTTCATTTTGCTTTGCATGGCGTCTCTCCAATGGTTGCTGGCTTCCATTAGCATGGCTGTTGCCACCCGGTGAGTGGCCCCTGTTTTGACTTTGCGCGCTCGTTCCCATAGCGTCGCGCGCACATGAACATCATCCGGCACACGGACGCAGATTTCGCCGCCCGCCTTGATGCGGTGACGCGGGCGTCCAGCCTCTTCGATCGAGAGATCGAAGAGCGCACGCGGGCGATCCTCGAAGCCGTTTACACGCGTGGCGATGCGGCGGTGTTGGAGTTTACGGAACGATTCGATAAGGCGACTTTGACACTGGATCAACTCGCCGTGACGCAAGCCGAGCTTCTGGCAGCGTCAATCAAGGCGGATGACTCATTGCGCGCCGCAGTCGAGACCGCGCGGAAGAACATCGAGAGCTTCAGTCGCAAATCATTGCGGCGCGGCTGGTCGGCGAAAAATGCGCAGGGTGGTCGCGTTGGGGAGAAGTTCGATCCTTTTCAGCGGGTGGGTGTTTACATTCCCGGCGGAACTGCGCCGCTGGTTTCGAGCGCGCTGATGACGGTCACGCTCGCGCGTGTGGCGGGCTGTCCCGAAATCGTTGCTTGCACGCCGTGTAATGCTGCGGGCGAAGTGAATCCAGCGCTGCTCTTCGCGGCGCGCGCGGCGGGCGCAACGGAGATTTACAGGATCGGCGGCGCTCAGGCGATTGCCGCGATGGCGTACGGCACCGCGACCATCCGTCACGTTCAAAAAGTTTTTGGGCCCGGCAATGCTTACGTGGTCGCGGCGAAGCGTTTGTTGTTCGGACACGTCGCAGTCGATCTGCTGCCCGGGCCGAGTGAGTTGCTGGTGCTGGCGGATGACACCGCAGAACCAAAGTTCATCGCCGCCGATTTGCTGGCGCAAGCCGAGCACGGCTCGGGTCACGAACGTGTGTGGCTGATCACACCGTCTGCCAGGCTTTTGCTGGCCGTCGATCGGGAAATCAGGAAGCAGGCGGCGAAGTTATCGCGACGTGAATTCATCCAGAGGGCGTTGAACAGCAATGGCTGGCTCATCCATGTCCGTTCGCTCGAAGAAGGCGTTGCATTGGCAAATCGTCTCGCGCCGGAACATTGCGAGATCATGGCGCGCGGCGCGGAGAAGCTATCGCAGAAGATCGTTAGCGCAGGCGCGATTTTTCTCGGCAACTTCTCGCCGACGGTGCTCGGTGATTACGTCGCGGGACCGAGTCATGAGTTACCCACGGGCGGAGCAGGCGCATCGTTTGCCGGACTCACGGTGGACCAGTTTCAACGCCGCACCAGCGTGGTGGAATACAATCGCGGCGCGCTGAAGAAATCATTGGCCACGATCCAGAAGTTCGCCGAAGTGGAAGGCCTGGACGCCCACGCCCGCTCCGCCACGATACGACTCGCTGCGAAATGATCGGTGAGTTGAACATCTTCTGGGTGATCACCCTCACGGTGAGCGTGGTGAGCATGGTCGGATTCACCCTGTTCGCGCGCTCGTGCGGTTACAGCCCGGCCGTGACGTTCAAGAAATTGGAAGCGCTCCAGGTCGGGATGACTGCCGATCAAGTCGTGGCATTGTTGGGACAGCCTCGCGAAAAGCGCGCTGGCGACAAGAATGAGGAGTTTTGGGTCTACGGTGCGCGTTGGAAGCGGCACGTGCTGGTGACCGAGTTCAACGCGGAGCGGCGCCTCCAGAATTTTGTTCACGGCGTGCCAAATCCCCGCCGATCCGGCCGCCTTTCCGAGGATTAAATGCGCCGTTCAAAACTCATCCGCCCGCTCGTTCAAGCGCTGCACCCGTATGTTCCCGGTGAACAGCCAAAAATCCGCAGCCTGATCAAACTCAACACGAATGAAAATCCGTATCCGCCATCGCCGAAAGTTCTGAAGGCAACGCGCGATGCGGTGGACGAGCGGCTTCGGCTGTATCCAAATCCGGCCGCGTCAGCGCTGCGGGAGAAGCTTGCAAAGCTGCACCAGTGCGCGCCGGAGAATATCATTGTGGGCAATGGCTCGGACGAGCTGCTCGCGCTGGCAGTGCGGGCCTTTGTCGAGCCTGCCGAGCAGACGAAACCAGCCCTGAGCGCATCCACGGTTCAATATTTTACGCCGAGCTATTCGCTGTATCCGGTCCTTGCTGAAACACATGGTGCGCAAACCAAAGCCGTGCAACTCGGGCCCGACTTTGCGCTGCCGTCCGTTAAAGAACTGAAGCAATCGCGCCCGTGGGATTTCCAAGCGGCGCTCACCTTCGTTACGACCCCCAATGCGCCGAGCGGTCGAGGGTATTCCACCGTTGAACTTGACGCGCTCTGCGGCGCCCATCGCGGAGTGATGGTATTGGATGAGGCTTACGTCGATTTCGCAAAAGAGAACGCCGCCGTTCTTGCGCTGCGGCACGCGCACGTGATCGTCGCGCGCACGTTTTCGAAGGCGTATTCGCTGTGCTTCCAGCGTGTCGGCTACTTCATCGCAAACCCGGAACTCGTGTCCGCGCTCGACAAGATGCGCGACAGTTACAATGTGAACGGTCTCGGCCAAATCGCGGCTATGGCCACGCTCGATGACCTACCGTATTACCGGCGCAACTTTCAGCGTGTCGTCGGCACCCGTGAACGGCTGAGCGACGAACTCCGGGCGCTCGGGTTCCAAGTGTTTCCCAGCTCGACGAACTTTATTTTCGCCCGTCCTCCAGGATTTTCCGCCGCGCAATGGTTGGAAAAACTGCGCCTGAACAGGATCCTTGTCCGCTGGTTCAGCTACCCAGAGACAAGGGAATACCTCCGTATTACCGTCGGAACCAACCGCGAGACGGACATGCTGCTGAAGGTTGTGCGGAAACTACTGAAGTAACCAAACGGTTTTTTACGGTGTTCGCAATCCAGCGCAGCGCTTGACTTTAATGTGACGATTCAGTGAAGAATAACGAACCGTCTCACCGCAGAACGAGCAACGTGTCGCTACGCGGCGCGACGGGAACGAATTCTATGGCGCCGATATTGAACCAGCAG
The DNA here is from genome assembly GCA_038205745.1 of Verrucomicrobiota bacterium. GTDB lineage: Bacteria > Verrucomicrobiota > Verrucomicrobiia > Limisphaerales > SIBH01 > JANNGC01. The sequence continues at coordinate 11,139 of JBBRBM010000020.1, forward strand.
CCCGGGAGAGCTTCGCAGCTCCACCGTCAAACGGGCTTTGCAGGCCAGCTATCGCTTCTAACCCATCGGAGCAGCGCCGCATGCGGCGATGACCATGACGGACAGTTGCTCACATCTGACTCGACAATTCTGAAATGAACTCTTCTTGGGATTCTGTTTTCTACGGCATGTCGCATGGCGACTACGGCATCGCACCCACGAATTTTCCCGCGCTCGCACTCGGGCTGTTACTTGCCTTTGCCATGGGCCATCTCATCGCGTGGGTTTATATGCTGACGCATTCGGGACTTTCTTATTCGCGTTCCTTTGTGAATGCGCTCGTGATCATGCCGACAATCGTGGCGCTGGTCATGAACGTGTTGTCGAACAATCTGGTCACCGCGTTCGGAATGATGGCGGTGTTCGCGATCGTTCGTTTCCGCAACATCCTTCGCGACACCCTCGACACCAGCTACGTGCTTTGCGTGCTGGTCATCGGGCTCGCATGCGGTTCGCAGAAATTCACCACGGCTGTGATCGGCTGCTCGATCATGGCCATCGCCATGTTGTATCTGTGGACGACTGCCTTCGGAAGCCGGCATCGCTACGACCTGATTGTGAACCTGCATTGGGCGCGCCCGCTCGCGGAATTGACGGAACTGACCCGCCGGTTGAATCGCCACAGCCGCCGCACCCTTTGCGCGAGCCAGCGTTCGCACGAAGGCTACGAAGGCACTGACCTTTCCTACCGCCTCCTCCTGCGTGACCCCGCGCGCATCGAAGAGATGCTCACTGAACTGCGTGGCACCACCGGTGTTTCGCGCGTGACCAGCATGCAGGCTGAAGACGAATCGGAGATTTGAAAATGGATCCATTAACACCAATTCCCACACCACCTTCGCAGCGCTGGCGCGAGTTCCGCATCCAGGCCCTGCCTGTTTTGACATTCATCGCGGTTGTCGCGTCGGTGGCAGTGCTTTGGCAACGCTACGTGTTCCCGTCGAATATCGTCGCGCAGGTGGATGCCCAAACGGCGAACATCATTACGACGGAAGCGGGCACCATCGAGGCGCTGAACGTGGTACGTTTTCAACGCGTCAAGAAGGGCGATGTCATTGCAGTGATCGGCGCCGGCAATACGAACCTCCTTGCGGCCTCACTGCGCGTCATCGAGGCGGACCTCGCGGTAATGCGCCAGCGTATTGAAGTCGGTGAGTTTCGCAGTGATCAGAATTACGAGAATATCCGGCTCACTTACCTCGAACAACTCGTGCAGCTTCAGGTCAACCGCGTGAAGGCAAAGCTCGCAGAATCCGAGTACCTCATGCAGGCCGATCTATTCACGAACTCAATCGTCAGCTCGAATGCTTTGAATGCCGCACGTTACAACTGGGAAGCCATTGAGACCGAAGTCCGCGAGATGGAAAAGTTTCTCAAAGTAAAGGAGGAGACGCTGCCCAAGTTGCGAGGCGAACTGACGAATGCTCTCGCAGCAATCGATCAATCCATTGCCGCGCAATCGAGCCTTGCGTTAATGACGGTCACAAACATTTACCTCCGCGCCCCAATTGATGGCGTCATCACGTCCGTCAGCAACCACGTCGGGGCGCGCGTGATGGCCGGCACATCCATCGCCACCATCAGCAGCACCGAGCCAGAACGCATCATCGCTTACATGCGCCCGCCGATTACGCGTCTGCCCAAGGTCGGTGACACTCTGGAAGTGCGCCGGCGTTCCTTCAAGCGCCAGACCGCCGTGACAACGGTCGAGCAGGTGGGCTCGCAATTGGAACCCATCGCATCCGCACTCGTGGTCCTCACCGGTACCTCCACCGTGGACCTTGGATTGCCATTCGCCGTGACACTGCCGCCGAACATGCAACTGCTGCCGGGTGAAATCATCGACATCATTTACGAGCCAAAGCACTGAACGATACAGCTTTGAAAAGGCGCCTCAAGTGAGGCGCCTTTTTCGTTGGTAAACCCAAGTGCAACGCCGGCATTGAATCCGTGCCGGGTTCGGTGTTTGATACTGCAACGCCGAGAACAATCTCATGAAACATCACGCTTGCTCACGTCGAAATTTTTTGCGCGCCGCAACGACTGCCGCGCTTGCTGCTCCATTCGCGACTTCGCTCACGCAGAGTTTGTTCGCAGCCAGCCCCGTTGCTCGCGCCAATGCGAAGGTCGCGATCGTTTCATGCAAAGGTTACGGGCCCGAAATACGCGCGTCGCTCGGTCAGGCGTTTGATCTCGTCGGCGGCATCGGTTCAGTGGTGAAGGACAAGACCGTTGCGATCAAAATCAATCTTACCGGCACCAACTTCTCGCCGTACATGGACCGGCCCGTGGGCGAAACCTACATGACGCATGAGGCCACGGCACAGGCGCTTGCCAGCGCTCTGTTCAAGGCCGGGGCGAAGCGCGTGCGCTTCCTCGAATCCACCCAGAGCAAAGCCTCGCTCGAAGGCACGCTCGACCTCGCAGGCTGGGACGTGAAGGCGCTCACCTCCCTCGGCACGGTGGAGTTCGAGAACACCCGCAACCTTGGCCTCGGGAAAAAATACGCGACGCTCAAGGTTCCGACTGGCGGCATGTTTTTTTCGTCGCTCGACGTGAACCATTCTTACGCCGACACCGACGTGATGGTTTCGCTCTGCAAGATGAAGAACCACATCACTGCGGGCGTGACGCTTTCGATGAAAAACATGTTTGGCCTTACTCCCAATTCACTCTACGGCGACGAAGCCGGCAGCGAAGAAGCGACCGCCGGTCGTGGGCCGCTGCACAATAAGAACGACAAGGTCAAACTTCCCGGCATGAAGGAAGGCATCACTTCCAACGAAGCGACCTGGCGAGTGCCCCGCATCATCGTCGATGAAATCGCCGCGCGGCCCATCGACATCGCTGTCATCGACGGCATCACCTCGATCAGCGGGGGAGAAGGTCCGTGGTGTGCGGACGCCGGCCCGCTGAAGTTCACAAACCCCGGCGTGATCATCGTGGGGCTGAATCCAGTTTCCACGGACGCCGTCGGCACCGCCGTGATGGGCTATGCGGATCCGCGCGCAATACGCGGCACCAAGCCGTTCCATTTCTGCGACAACCATTTGCTCATGGCGGAGCAAGCCGGACTCGGCACCGCTGATCTCGCCAAAATCGACGTGCGCGGCATGTCGATCGAGAAGGCGCGCTACAAGTACGCGTGGTTGTGAACTGGTTGGCCCTGACGTCGCGTCAGCTCACCTGGCGGATTCCGTGACGCGCAGTAAGTACGCACGCCGCTGGTCTGCAAAGTTTTTCAGCGCCATGGTTCCGCCGCCGCCGGGCCCGCCGCCTTTGCCGGCGATGTCTTTCGTGAGGCTCTTCTGAAAATCCTCAAATGAATCCAGCTTGCGCGTGTCGGCTTTCACGTCGTCGGCAATCAGCGATTGGTATTGTTGCGCGAGCGGGCCGAGCCGATTCCAGTCGAGCCATTTCTCGGCAATGTCACGCACGTAACCAAGATAGCGCTCCCGCAAAGTTGGAACCGCGAGCAGCTTTGAAATGAGGGGCTTCTCGGCATCCTTCGCCATTGCGAGCGGATCAAGTTCCACGCCGGTCACACGCAGTTGAGTGCCGGGGCCGCGTCCGCCGCGCCCGCCGAAATTGGTCGCAGGCAACACATCGCTGAGACCGGCGCGCAGTTGGTCCTCCGTCACGGCGCCGGCTTTGTTCGTGTCCCATTTGGTGAACCAATTGTTGTACGTTTGTTTCAGCTCGGCGCTGGTGAGCGAACCGTCTTTGTTCTCATCAAACGCGGTGAAGAGGGGCGCGGACATCACTCCGGGACCGAAGCCGCCGCGGCCACCCGGGCCTCGTGGCGCGTCGCCGCCGCCCGGAGGGCCGCCGAAGCCTTGCGGCGCGGGCAGAATTTCGGGAGCTCGTGCGGTGAATTGTTCCTGGGAGATTTTGCCGCTCTTTTCCGCATCGAGTTTCGCAAACCATGTGTCGGCAAGTTTTGCGAATTCATCGCGTGTGAGCTTGTGGTCGGAGTTGGAATCGGCATCGGCAAGTATTCGGGGCGCGAGCATCATGCCGGGACCAAAACCGCCGGGCCCTCCGGGTCCACCCGGCTTGCTGAACGTCTCGTTCGCGTCCTGCGGCAGGATGTGAAAGCGGCCTTTCTCCTCCTGATAAATGTCGTAGTCGCTTGTGCGAACCCAGTAGCCGTCGTTGTTGATGAGCGCATTGTCGAACGCGAGGAATTTCAAAGCGCCATCGATGTCGAGCAATGGCGCGAGCGCTTTCTCCAGCTCGTTCGTGGGCGTCTGGTTCAAGACTTGATGACGACTCGGACAAAGTTGGCTTTCGGCGCCGGGACGTATTCACGCGCGACCTGATAGAATAGGATGGAACGCAGGAAGCTCGGGTCTTCGTGCGAGTTCAGCAGGTTCAACGTGCGATAGCCGAGCAGGTTCTGTTTGTCGTGGACGTAATCGATCGAAACGTTGAACGAGCGTTTGCTGCCTTCGCCGACCATCATGTGCGAGGACATGCCGCGGAAGTGAACGCCGACATGGCGCAACGTTTTGCCATCAACAGTGAGCTTCGCAGGCACATCCACATCAGTGCCGTGAAAGTCAGCAAGCTCCTTCTCCCAATCGGCTTCCTCGAAATCGATAAACAGCGTGCGGACGACGTTCGACGCGTAGAGTGGCGTGTCCGCATACGACTTCACGTCGGCGGGAGAAATCTTCGCACCGGGCTGTGCCGGTTCGCCGCGTTGCATCGGCCGCGGACCGAAGCCACGCTGGCGATTGCCGCCACTGGCCTTTTCTTTGACGAGGAACTCGCGAGCCCTCTTGCGCTCTTCGGCGTTCAACCACTTGTCGCCGTTCGTGTCGAACTGCTTCACGAGTTTGCGTTCCTCGCGCGAGCCGCCGAATCCCGGCGGACCGCCACCCTGTCCGGTGGGCGGACCATCAAATGGTGGCGGGCCAAAATCGCCGGGTGGATTTTGAGCGAGGGCGGTGATGGCGACGGCGAGAAACGGAAACGCCAGAGCAGCGCGGCGGAGCAACAAAATCATTTTCATCAGTGCAGCTTAAATAGAACGCGTTAAGCGGTGATTAAGATCGGTGAGAAAGGAAACCGGTTTCCTTAATCTTTGGCGATTCTTCAGTGCAACAAGTGGAAACTGTTGAATTCATTGCGTCCATTTGAATGTTTGCTTGTTATTCGCAAGACCTCCGCCTTGGCGAAAATTCCACTTGGCCCCATGGCGCTCGTTACCTACTCTCCTCCGCTCGCCGTGAGGCAAGGCGCGGTTTTCCGCGCTGCCACTGGCGATTTTTCGCAACTGATTGAAAGGTCTCTCGTGAATGTAACCGTTGAAAATCTCGCCCCGTGCAAGAAGCTCCTGCGCTTCGATATCGAAGCTGCAGCAGTCGATTCCGCCTTCGCCGATGCCGCCAAGGATTACCAGAAACAGGCTTCGCTGCCCGGCTTCCGCCCCGGCAAGGCGCCGAAAGACATGGTGCTGAAGCGCTTCGAAAAGGAGATCGAGGACGAAGCCAAGCGCAAGTTGATGGGCGACAGCTATCGCCAGGCGCTCAAGGATCAGAAGCTGACGGTGATTGGGTATCCGGACATCGAGGAGATTCAATTTTCAAAAGGCCAGGCGATGCAGTTCGCCGCCACCATCGAGACAGCGCCGGAATTCGAAGTGCCGACTTATCGCGGCCTCGACGCGAAGCGGGAAAAGCGCAGCGTGACGGAAGAGGACGTGGATCGCGCGCTGAAGTTGCTCGCGGATCGTGTTTCGAATTTCAATACCGTCACACGCGAAGCGAAGGAAGGCGACGTGCTCGTCGTGAATTACACCGGCACGAGTGAAGGGAAGCCGCTCACGGAAATCGCGCCGACAGCGAAAGGGCTGACGGAGCAGAAGGCGTTTTGGGTTGAGGTGAAGCCCGACAGTTTCATTCCTGGTTTCGCGACGCAATTGACCGGCGCGAAAGCCGGTGACAAGCGGACGGTGACAGTGGATTTCCCCGCTGACTTCGTCACGCCGCAGCTCGCGGGCAAGAAAGGCGACTACGAAGTCGAAGTCGTGGAAGTGAAGGAAAAGAATGTGCCCGCCATCGACGACGCATTCGCGAAGACTTACGGAGCGGAGAGCGTGCAGGTATTACGCGAAGGCGTGCGCCGCGATCTCCAGAACGAGTTGAACACCAAGCTCTCGCGCAGCGTGCGCGCGCAGGTGGTGACCGCGTTACTGTCGCAAGTGAATGTCGATCTGCCGGAAACGCTCGTGGCGCAGGAGACGCGCAATATCGTTTACCAGCTCGTGCAGGAGAATCAGCAACGCGGCGTCGCCGAAGAAGTGCTGAACGCGCAGAAGGAGGAAATCTACAAGCACTCGAACACGACGGCGAAAGAGCGAGTGAAAGCCAGTTTCGTGTTCCAGAAGATTGCCGACAAGGAAGGCATTCGCGTGCAGCCCGAGGAGGTAAATGCACGTATCTATACACTTTCACAGCAGTATCAGATGGCACCGGACAAGTTCGCAAAAGAGCTTGAAAAGCGAAACGGGATACAGGAAATCTGGCAGCAACTCCTCAGCGAGAAGGTCATCGATTTCCTTCAACAGAACGCCAAGATAGAGGACGTGGAGGCGACGGAAACTAAGGCCTGAGTTTCTGACGCAAAACGGCGCTGGCTGCGAAATGCAGTCGGCGCCGTTTTCTTTTCAGGCAAAGCTGGAATCGGGAACAGGCAGTCCGTCTTTCCCAATCCTACGTGACCGGCACTTTGAATTTTGGCGACTGGGACATGAATCGCGCCGGGTTTCTGAAGATGAGATGGTCGATGCGCTCGGCGTCGTAGCCGCGCCGGCGCGCTTCCAGCGCCGCGTAAGGCACCGCGAGTGGCACGCTCACGCCCCAGTCACATGCGCTGTTCATCCACACATGCTCGCCGCCGTAGCACTCGATCATGTCGATCGCGCGTGCCGCGGTGCATTTGGATTCAGGATACAAAGTCATGCCCGCCCAAAAGCCCCCGTCGAGGACGATGCCGATGGTGTGTTCCTCCACGTGATCAATGATACAGCGCTCGGGCTTGATCCGCTTGTCGCTCTTCAACACATCAATGATCAGCTTCGTGCCCTTGAGCTTGTCTTCGAGATGCGGTGTGTGGACGAGAATGAGTTGGTCGTGTCGCGCCGCCACGTCCACATGCATTTCCAAGACCTTCAATTCGTTGCGCGAATTCTTGTTCAACCCGATCTCGCCGATGCCCAGGACATTCGGCTTATCGAGAAACTGCGGAATCAAATCCACGACATCTTCGGCGAGGTTCACATCTTCCGATTCCTTCGGGTTGATGCAGAGCCAGGTGTAGTGCGGCAGCCCGAACTTCGCCGCGCGCTTTGGTTCGTGCTCGGTGAGTTGGCAGAAATAATCATAAAAGCCTTGCGGCGAACTGCGATCGAAGCCCGCCCAAAACGCCGGCTCCGATACCGCCGCGCATCCCGCCGTGACCATGTCGATGTAGTCATCCGTCGTGCGGCTGACCATGTGCCCGTGTGGTTCGATGTAGCGCATATCAGAGGCGAATCAGTTTCAGGCCGGCCGCCGAGGCAAGTTTCTGCTGGCGCTCATCGAAGCTAAGGATAGCCCGACGCTTTAATTCCAGAGCGCAGGCGACGTGCAGCACATCCAATGACCGCGTCCCGAGCGTTGGGGTATAAGCACGGCTGAGTTCCGTGGCTCGCTGGAGAGCAGCGCGCCAGAGGAGGTCAGCCTGAATGAGATGTCCCGCGTCGAAATCCTCGTCCACGTAATTCCAGGAATTCGCAGCTTCGCTCGCTGAAATCTCCTTGCGGAACAGCGCAAGACTTATCGCATTCACGACTTCTGCCCGGCCGTGGTGCGTGACAGAGAGCGGCCCCGCATGACGACGACGCCAATTCACCATCTTGAGCGAATCGGCCTGGTGGATGTAGAGCCGGGCCAAAGCGCTCGGGTCAACATAGACATCGTCAGCGGTCACCGCGCTCTGCCTCCCAGAACTTGCGTGTCGCCGCGGCAGACATCGGGACAGCACGTTGTTTGCGCAGACGCGCCATGTAATCGGGCAGTGGTCGCACTGTTCGAGGCTGCTGCGGCAGGGCTCTCAACAAATAGCTCGGCACGCCATTGTCGGTGATGATCACTTCGCCGTGATGCTCGATCTTACGCTTCACGGATCGGAAGTTTGTGCGGAGATCTCTGATCGTTACGCTGTCGCTCATCAGTGTGAAACGATACTGTTTCACGCTGATGCGTCAATCACTTCGTCCCTGGCCACGCGCCGCACGCGGCTTTGGTTGTAGCTGCGGGAATGGGTTCAGTGGTCGGATCGCTGAGCGAGAGCAAAACGCCCTTGGCACGTTGCTCGTTGCCGCGGGTCAGTTCTTTCAACGCCTTTTCAAAAGCGTTGAATCGAAAGTCCACCTCGCCTTCGCTCCGCTCCACGCGATCCATGAAGGCCGCGATGTCGATCAGCTTCGCGCGGTTCTCCATGAAATAGAGATCCAAAACCTGCTGCCGTGTCATGCCGCGACAATAGTGCCCGCACCCGACGGCTCAAAACAAAACTCGTGACGTCTTGATGCGTGAACGCAATTCCTGCGCTACGTTGCGGGCGAAAGAAGGAGGCAGTATGAAGAAGTTAATTCTCTTGGTTGGCGCGACCGCGCTGTTGTTTGTGGGTTGTGCATCGCATCAGGACTATCATCACGCACGTCACTATCCCGACCGTTACGGTGATCGCACGGTAATCGTGGAGTCTGGTGACCGTGTTTACGTGCGAGAATCCGAAAACCATTACCACTACGGCCGGGACAATGACTGGAGCCATCGCGCTTATCGTGGCAAACACTCGGACGCGCTGGGTTGGAACGATCCGTCTTGGAACCGCTAAACGGTGCGCATCTGCACGGCATCCACGGTGGAATCGCCAGCCGGAATCGAGCTGACGATCACGACCGTGTTGCCGTGCTTCAATTTTCCGCGCTCGGTCAGGATATCGAGCGCGTTCTGAATGGTGTTCTCGCGCATGTCGTGATCGAACGCCACGATGCAAGGCGTGACGCCCCACGTGAGCGCCAGCGCGTTCGCGAGAACCTGGGACTCGCAGATGGCGTAGATCGGCGAGTAACGCGGGCGCATCCACCCTGCGTAGCGTGGCATGTTTCCCCGGATCGTGAACACGAGCAGCGCATCCGCCTTCAATTCATCTGCCATCACCACGGCGCTTTTCACGAGCTTCTGTCTTGGATTCGTCAATTCGGCGTGCGTTTGAAAACCCGCGCCGCCGCTGCGCTCGGTTCGCTCCGCGATGCGATTCAACACCTCAAGGCACGCGAGCGGATATTTCCCGACGGTGGTCTCGCCGCTCAACATGATGGCGTCGGTGTGTTCGTAAACGGCGTTCGCCACGTCGCTGATCTCCGCGCGCGTCGGCATGGGATTCTCGATCATGCTCTCCAGCATGTGCGTGGCGACAATCACCGGCTTTCCGATCCGCAGGCAGGTCTTCACGATCTTGCGCTGGATGATCGGCAGTTCCTCGTAAGGCATCTCGATGCCGAGATCGCCCCGCGCCACCATGATGGCGTCCGCCTCATGGATGATCTCGTTGAGGTTCTGGACTGCCTGCTGGTCTTCGATCTTGGCGATGATCTGCGGCTTCACCTTCGCCGACTCGATGAACGCGCGCAGTTGCTGAATGTCCTTCGCCTCGCGCACGAAACTCAGCGCAATGAAGTCCACGCCCACTTCAAGGCCGAGTGCCACGTCGGCGAAATCCTTGGCGGTCAGCGCGGGCAGGCTGACTTTGACACCCGGCAAATTGATGTGGCGGCGGCTGCCGAGCTTGCCCTCCGTGAGCACCTGGCAATCGACTTTGTTGCCGGACTTCGCGAGCACCTTCATGCGAATGGTCCCGTTGTCCACGAGCACGACGTCGCCTACCTGGATGTCGTTCACGAAATTCGCGTAGTTCACATCGACCGAGTGAAGTTCCTCGCCGACTTCGCCGCGCACCGTGAGCGTGAATTTTTGTCCCGGCTTCAGGTCGAGTGCCGCTGGCAGATCGCCCGTGCGGATCGCTGGCCCCTGCGTGTCGATCATCACTGCGACAGAAACATCCCGTGCCTTCGCCGCTTCACGGATGTGCCCGACCACGCGCCGCACCCAGTCGTGCGCCGAGTGCGACATGTTGAGCCGCGCGATGTTCATGCCGGCATCGATCAGCTTGCCGATCATTTCGGCGGAATCCGTGGCAGGTCCAAGCGTGGCAACGATTTTTGTTCTTCTCATCCCGGAGGCGGAAGGTACGAACGCACGCTGGAATTGAAACGAAATTTCTCTGGTACGATGCAACGCGGCGTGATACGCCTAGTCCAATGCAACCGGTTGAAAGTGTTTCCTCGGCCACGAAGCTCAAGCTGATTCACGGAGACTGCGTGATTCAGATGCGGGACTTGCCCGCGGATTCGATCGACGTCGTCGTCACGTCGCCGCCTTACAATCTCGGCATCAAATACGGCAAGTACGACGACACCAAAGCGCGCGAAGAATATTTGGGCTGGAGCGTCATCTGGTGCCGCGAGGTGAAACGCCTGTTGCGCGACAACGGTTCGTTCTTCCTCAACGTCGGCGCGTCTCCGAGCAATCCGATGCTGCCGCACGAACTGGTGCTTTCGTTGCGCGAAGATTTCGTGCTGCAGAATACGTTTCACTGGATCAAGTCAATCACCGTGGACACGCGCGGCGGTGAAGAAATTTCGGTCGGCCATTTCAAACCGATCAATTCAGAGCGCTACGTCACCGACTGCCACGAGTATGTGTTTCACCTCACGAAGACTGGGAACGTGCCGCTCGATCGTCTTGCCGTCGGTGTCGTTTACGCGGACAAGAGCAACATCGCGCGCTGGGGTCACACCGAGGGACGCGACCGTCGTTGTCGCGGCAACAACTGGTTCATTCCTTACCAAACGATTCGCAGCCGCGACCAGCAGCGCCCGCATCCCGCCACGTTCCCGGTGCAACTCGCCGAATGGTGCATCAAGCTTCACGGCCGCACGCCCGAGGCGTCGGTGCTCGATCCTTTTCTCGGCATCGGCAACGCCGCGGTGGCAGCGCGTGCGTGTGGCGCGAAGGAATTCACCGGCATCGAGATTGATGAAGGCTATCTCGAAGTGGCGACCCATCGATTGGAGGGTGCGCCGCAAATTTCGAACGCGCAAAAAAGTGCGGGCAAGTCGATGCCGGCGGACGCGGAACTGCCTTTTTCCCTCGACGAGGAACCTGATTGAAGACGCTGACCGGTGGGATCCGAGTGTTCGCATGGGGCGCTGCCCACTAAGGGGTTCGCGAACATTTTCCACGATGTACCGCGCGCAAGGATCTCGCGCACCGGACATGTGAAACGAAGTTGTTCTTGTCGCGCGGAAAGTTCTGCGCGATTCCTGAGCGCGTGAATCTGCGCGAGCAACTCGACACTTTCCTCCGCAAGCCGCCGCAACTCGGACGCGGCGTCTACATTGCGAGCACCGCCGTCGTCGTGGGCGATGTGACGATGGGCGATCATTCCAGCATCTGGTATCAGGCCGTCGCGCGCGGTGACATCAATCGCATCGTCATCGGCCATCACTCCAATATTCAGGACAGCGCCGTCCTGCATCTCGCGGATGATTATCCGTGTTTGATCGGCAATTACGTCACGGTCGGTCACTCGGCGATCGTCCACGCCTGCACTGTCGGTGACGAATGCCTGATCGGCATGGGTGCCGTTGTCCTCGACGGCGCAGTGATCGGCGAGCAATCGCTCATTGGCGCACGCGCGCTCGTGACGCAACGAACGGAAATTCCGCCAGGCTCATTGGTCATGGGTTCCCCAGCGAAAGTCGTGCGAGCACTGACGGATGACGAGCGCAAGGGACTGAAGCATTGGGCGGAGAAGTACGTTGCGAACGCCGCTTATTGCCTTGAACACGGGATCAACGTCGGGGCGGTGATGAAAAGTAATCAGTGAATCAGTAGGTCAGTAATCAGTGTTCGCGCGACTCAACTCACTGAGCTACTGACCTACTGATTCACTGATTACTGTTTCACTCTCTTCACCCACTCAAAAACTCACCGATCGGCGAGAGCGGTTTGAAGTGGTCGCAAAGAATCTTCAGCATCATCAGAATCGGAATCGAGAGCAGCGCGCCGGGAATGCCCCACAGCCACGTCCAGAACATCAGCGAGATGAAGATCACCAGCGGATTGAGCGTGAGCCGCCGGCCTAGAATCATGGGTGTGATGATATTCGCCTCGACGCCGTGCAGCCCGAGGTAAATCAAGGCGGGCAGGATCGCCCGCCACGGCTCGTCGAAAGTCACGAAGCCTACCAGCGTCAGCACTGTCACGCCGCTGATCGGTCCGAAGTAGGGAATGAAGTTGAGCAATCCCGCGAGCACGCCCCAGAGCGCCGGGTTGGGCAGCCGCACGGCCCACGCGGCGAAGCCCACGAGCAGACCGAGCACGGCGTTGATCAGCGTGATGGTGAAAAGGAATGTCGATAAGTTGTGTTGAACTTCATGCGCGATACCCACGGCTCTCTTCTTGTCGTGCAAGGTCGGGAGCACGCGGACGAGTTTCTCCATGAACATGTCGCCGGCTCCGAGCATGAAGAATAGCAACACCAACGTTTCGATCAAACCGGCCACGAAACTTTTCGTATAAACGACGACGGTCTTGATGATGCCCGGCTCTTTCACTTCGACGCGCTGAGTCTGAATGTCGCTGGTGGCTTCCTTCGTGATATCTTCCACTTGCGCGGCGGCGCGGCTGATGCGTTGCGCGCGGCGGAAGAGATGATGAAATTTCTCCTCCACTCTACGCATTGTCTCAGGAGCCCGTGCCGACCATTCCGCTGCCGGCTGAAGAATTCGCGTGAGCCCGAAACCGATCAGCCCGAAGAACACGCCCATGACGACTAAAGCCCCGAGCGGCTTCGGAATATGAGCGCGGCACATGAGTCGCACCAATGGCTTCAACAGAAACGAGAGCAATGTCGCAATGACGATCGGCATCACGAACGGCTTGCCAAAATACAAACCAACGATGACGGCGAAGAGGAACAATCCGACCACGGCGACCGGCACCAGGGAATGCGTGCGTTTCAGGAAAAGGGCGAGGTCAGAAAGCTGTGGCTTCGGGTGCTCGGGCTCGGCGTGTTCGATGGCAACGGTCAACGGCTCATCGGGATGTTCCGAGTCTTTCAACTGAACTTCCACTTGTGCAGCCATAGTTCCCCGTTGCTCAAGCACGGTGCGGGAGTACCATGAGCCTGTCAAACAAGGTCACGCCGCAGACCCCCCGCGCTTCAAATGACAGTGCCATGAGGGATCACGCCGTTCTTCGGAACGATCACGATGCCGTCGCGGATGAAATAGAGCGGATGATCGACGTTCTCCGGTTTGCCCGCAGGTGTGATGGTCACGTTGTCCCCGATGCGCGCGTTCTTATCGATGATGGCGTTCTCGATCCGCGTGTTGTTGCCCACGCCGATGCGTGGATTGCCGCGCGCTTCGTTTTCGCGGATCGACGTGGAGCTTTCGTAATAATCACTGCCGAGCACAATCGTTCGATGCACGTGGCTGCCGGGGGAAACAATGCTGCGAATGCCGATCACCGAATGGCTGATGGTCGCATTGGTGATGATGCAGCCATCCGAGATGATCGCGTGATCGATCTGCGCGCCGTTGATCTTCGAAGCCGGCAGCCAGCGCGGCCGGCTGAAGATGGGCGCCGTCATGTCGAAGAAGTTGAACCGCGGCAGTTCGGATGTGATGTCGAGGTTTGCCTCGAAAAAAGCGCGGATGGTTCCGACGTCTTCCCAGTAGCCCTGAAACACATGCGAGTAAACGCGGTGCGTGTCGATCGCTGCGGGAATGATGTGCTTGCCGAAATCAGTGTGCGTGTTGTCGAGCAGCTTGATCAACACGTCACGGTTGAAGACGTAAATGCCCATCGAGGCGAGGAGGAGATCTTCGCCGTCGCCTTCAATCTCAAGCATCGAGTAAAGGTCGCTTGGAATTTTGAGGCTGTCCTGCACGGCGGGGTCTTTGGGCTTCTCGACGAAGCGCGTGATGCGCCGCTCGGTGTCCATCTGCATGATGCCGAGCTCTTCGGCTTCTCGTTTGTGGACCGGAATCGTGGCGATTGTGAGCTCCGCATCCGTCTCGACGTGCTGCGCGATCAGGTGGCGGAAATCCATCCGGTAAAGTTGATCGCCGCTCAGGATCAGCACGTAGTCGAAATCGTGGTTCAACAGGTGGACGAGATTCTTCCGCACGGCATCCGCAGTGCCTTGATACCATGACGTGTCGGCGAAGGTTTGTTCCGCCGCCAGGATTTCCACGAAGCCGCCGGAGAAATGGTCGAACTTGTAGCTTTGCGAAATGTGCCGGTGCAGCGACGCCGAATTGAACTGCGTGAGCAGATAAACACGCTTGAGGTCGGAGTTGATGCAGTTCGAGATCGGGATGTCCACCAGACGGTATTTACCGGCGAGCGGCACGGCAGGTTTCGCGCGCTCCTTCGTGAGCGGGAAGAGGCGTGTGCCCGCTCCGCCACCCATGATGATGGAGAGCACACTGCTGTTTTTGGGTGACATTCGAACGGACCCTTGCGTTAGCGGCATACAGAAAACCCTTTGTTGAACCGACTGATTCCTCTACTTTCGCGCGAGCTTACGCCAACGAAAAGGCAAAGCAAAAAAAATCCCAAAACCCATGTGTGGCATCATTGGCTATGTCGGTAAACAGTCTGCTGGTCCGCTGCTTCTCGAAGCATTGCGGCGCCTCGAGTATCGCGGTTACGACAGCGCTGGCATCGCCTTGCTCGACGACTCGCGTTTGCAAGTGCGCAAGAAAACCGGGCGCATCGATGCGGGGCTCGCGCCTTTCGTGAAGTCCTCGCCGGTGCAAGGCGCCACCGGCATCGGACACACGCGCTGGGCGACTCATGGCGCTCCCTGTGACGAGAATTCTCACCCTCATCTCGATGCCAGCGGGCGCATCGCGGTGGTTCACAACGGTGTCATCGAAAACTTCGACCGCCTGCGCGAACGCCTCATCAAGGCGGGCCACAAATTCAAATCGCAGACCGACACGGAGGTGCTCGCCCACTTGATTGGCGAACACTATGAAAAGCAAAGCGGCGCGAATAACGGCGCGCATCCGCTTGCGGCCGCGGTCACCGAGGCGGTCGCGGAAGTGATCGGCGCGTATGGCATCGCGGTGGTGTGCGTGGATTTTCCTGGCATCATTGTGGGTGCGCGGCGCGGCTCACCGCTCATTGTCGGCATCGGCGACGGCGAAAACTTCCTGGCAAGCGACGTGACTGCGGTGGCGTCCCACACACGTCAGGTGGTTTATCTGAAGGACTACGACATCGTGACGCTGAGCGCGGATCGCTTCACCGTGGTGAACGCCGGCGCGGAATCGAAGTTCCAGATCAGCCAGATCGAGTTTGATTCAGCGGCCGTCGAACGCGGCGACTTTGCCCACTACATGCTCAAGGAAATCTACGAGCAACCGCGCACGGTCGAGAACGCATTGCGCGGACGCCTCGACCGCGATGAAGCCACCGCCAAGTTCGGCGGCCTCAACATGAGCATGGCGGAGTTGCGCTCCGTCGATCGCATCGTGATCACTGCGTGCGGCACAAGCTGGCACGCCGGACTTGTCGGCGAATATCTTTTCGAGGAACTCGCGCACATTCCGACGGAGGTCGAGTATGCGAGCGAGTTTCGCTATCGCAATCCGCCGATCGAGAACAACACGCTCGTTCTCGCCATCACGCAATCCGGCGAAACCGCCGACACACTGGCGAGTCTGCGCGAAACCAGACGCCGCGGACACAAGGTGCTCTCCATCTGCAACGTTGTCGGCAGCACCATTGCGCGCGAAGCCGACGGCGGCATTTATTTGCACGCCGGGCCGGAGATTGGTGTCGCTTCCACGAAGGCTTTCACATCGCAAGTCACCGCCCTCGCACTGCTCGCTTTGCAGATGGGACGCATCCGGATGCTCTCGAACAATCGCGGACGCGAAATCATCGAAGCGCTCGAAGCGATCCCGAAGCAGATCGAGTCCATCCTCCAGCAAAGCGATTTCATCCGCGACATCGCGAACAAGTATGCGCACGCAGAGGATTTCTTCTTCCTCGGGCGGCTCACCAACTTCCCGGTGGCACTCGAAGGCGCACTCAAGCTGAAGGAGATTTCATACATTCACGCCGAAGGTTATCCCGCCGCCGAGATGAAGCACGGCCCGATCGCGATGATCGACGACAAGACGCCCAGCGTGGTGCTGATCCCGTGCGATGCGATGTACGACAAGACCTTCAGCAACCTGGAAGTCGTGCGTGCCCGCAAAGGCCCGATCATCGCCATCACGACCGACGACAACACCACATTGCGCAGCCATGTCGACGACGTGATCACAGTGCCCAAGACGATCGAATGCCTGTTCCCGCTGCTTGCGGTAGTCCCGTTGCAACTGCTGGCCTATCACATCGCGGTTGCCCGCGGATGCGACGTGGACAAGCCTCGAAACCTCGCGAAGTCCGTGACGGTGGAGTAAGGCGGCCACGTGGCGTGTGCTGAACATTGCCTCGCCCCACTGCGTCTATGACAATCGTTCGGCGAATCTCATGACGCTCTCAATTGGAATTTCAGCCGCGCGACTGCTTGGCATTGCACTCGCGACCATTGCGGTCGCGGGGGCTCATGCGCAGGACGCGGACGAACGGGAGCGGCGCGCCACGGAGGAGATTCGTTATCTGCAAAACCGCATTCAACAAACCCGCGGCCGTTTTGCCGAGTTCATTACCACCCGCGCGCAGGAGCATGACGGTTTCGTGAAGGACGACATGGCGGCGCTGAACGTTGCGACGGAAAAGGAAGTCGCGCTGATCGAGAAAGCCATCGCGGAGTGGCGACGCGGAGACGACCGCGAAGCGCACCGTTGGCGTGTCGAGGCAGATCACGCCGTCCGCCGGCGTGACGTTTGGTTCGAACGCATCGCTGACTATCGCGACAAGCAGCACGACGCCGCGCCGACGGAGCGTTCGTTTACCTGGGAAATGCGCATGTCGCGCGTGGATTCATTGACGAACCTGTTCGACCTGATTCGCGCCAAACGCGCCGTGGCCGACGCCTGGGGAAAACTTGCCGAAGCGACTGCGCCGGGCGCGGACAAGACGTTGCTCGATCGACTACAGGATGCCGCTCTCACCGCAGTAACGCGCCGCGAAATGGCCGAGTGGAAATTCAACTGGGCATCACGGCGTGAAGAGTTGTTGCAGGACAAGCGGCTCAGCTCGCATGAAATCGCCGCCGCGCTTGCCGGGTGGGACAAGGTTCACGCCGAGCGATTGCGCCTCCGCGAAGCGGACATCGCGCGCGACCAGCGCCTGCGCGAATTGCAGCGGGCCGAGAAGAAAGCTGAACTCGACATCGAAGTCGCGATTGAAGCCGCGCGTGAACCTGACCCATCCAAACGATGGCGAGCGCGGCGGGAGGAGCTGTCGGCGGATGAAACCATCACGCCCGCAAAACCGTTGAGCGGCGGCGTGTCGTCATTGCCCGAGGGTTGGCGGAATGCCGACATTGGGGCCGTCCGCTGGCCGGGCGGTGCGACGGGTAATGGCAACGCATTCACCCTTCGCGCTTCGGGCTGGGGCGCTTGGGGGCCGGACGATGCGTTTCATTTCGTCTGCCGGGAGTTGGATGGCGACGGACAAATCATCGCGCACCTCGCGAGCGTCGATGATTCACACGGCAAAATGGCGGCGAGTGTGATGATTCGCGAGAGCGTGGCGGACGGTGCGATGTTCGCCGGAGCCACGATTCAGCCAAACGGCGAAGTACGTTTGAGCCGGCGCATGCCGACGAACGCGCCGCAATTTCTTCCGGCTGAAAATATCAGTGCGCCGCGGTCATGGATTCGTCTCACCCGCCGCGGTGACGTTCTCACTGCCTACTCGTCCACGGACGGAAAATTTTGGCAACAAATCGAGAGCCGCCCGGTCGCGATGAAGTCGCGCGCGCTCATCGGTGTCGCGGCGTGGACGACCGCCAACACTTCTTGCGGCGAACTGAAACTCGACTCAGTGCAAATCATTCCCGGCACGCCGGCTCACACATTGTTCGCGAATGCCGATCCATTCGCACAGGGCGTCGTGTTGCGGGACGGAGCGAAGCTGCCCGGAACCATTCGCGCCGCCGACACGAACGGACTCACACTTGTTCGCGATGGGAAGGACGAAATCGTGTCGTGGAGCCGCATTGCGAGGCTCGTGTTCAATCCCGCGCCCGCCGACTTCGCGAAGCAACGCACGCCCGGCGTGCTGCTCACCACGGGCGAATTCGTGGAAGGCGATCTCGGCGTCGTGCGTGAGAGCGAACCGGACGAGAAACGCCGTGTGCGGGTTCAACTCGTCATGCGCACATTGCTCTTCGGCGAACGCACCTTCGATGCGGCACGCGACGTGATCGCCGTGGTGGTGGACCCGCGCAAGTAGCGGCTGGCAGCGCCGTCGGCTCACATCTCGATTGCGGACGATTCATCAGTCAACGTTTCACTCCTTGTCGTTGGTGATGACTCCATTCATCAAGCCGCCATGATCGCCACCACTCCAGGTGCCTGCGTAAGTGTGATCGTAAAACAAAACCCGGGCTGAGTAGGTGCCGCCGCCGGGGTATTGGAGTTTCTCCACGATGAGGACGGCGGAGTCGCCGGCCCACTTCACTTCCACGGGGATCGGGACCACCATTTCCTGTTTGTTGAACTTGATGCGCGCGTTGATGGCCCATTTGTCACCGCTCAATTTGTCGACGCTGATAATGGTATATTTGTCCTCCTTCTCCGGGCCGAGCTTGCCGTCCTTGAGCGAACACCAGCGCCCGGACAGGGTCGCTTTGGTGAGCATCACCTTGAAGGCCGACTCCAACTGCCCGGGCGTGGCGGCGGCTTTTTGCTTTTCCGTGGAAGCACTCGCGGGTTTGTCCTGGGTGAAAGCACGTGTGCAAAGCAGAAGGGCAACAACGGCCGTAATGATGATTGTTTTCATAAAGGTGTTTGATTGTCGGACGTTCCGCGGTTGCGGTCGGATTCAGATTTGTCCGCGCCGACGGAAAATTTTTTCGGCGGACAAATGTTCCGAAAGCTTCCGCCAAATCCACGAGGTTCTACCGCGTCGTCAGTTTACGAATCTCCGCTTCGAACTCCGATGCCCGGCCCTCCGCGTCTGAAAGCGGCAGTCCTTTGTTAATGCCCGGACGTTGATGGCCGGTGTCGGTAAGCCACGCGTCCCTCAGGACGCGCTGTTTTTGCTGCACGAGCTTGAAGATGGCCGGGCCGTTGGGATGCGCGGCGAGCATTGCTTGCGCGTCGTTCACGTTGCTGAGATCGCGCGCACCGACGTGCAGCAGGATCTGTTTCGCCAAGATCCAATGACCGGCATCACCGGGATGCACGCCATCGCCGGAGAGGAAGAACTTTGGATTGGTGCGTCGGCCTTCGACGAGCGCGCGGTTCATCGGCCCGTGCAGGTCAATCACATCCCAACCCCCTGCGCGCTGCTTCAACATCCAACCGGCGTAACGATCGAGCGTCGCCGCGTAGCCCGGACCTTTTCCGCGCGCTTCATCAAAGGTCGGCGGTGTGACGTGGATGATCTTTGCGCCCGACGCGGCAACTTTCGCGCGCAGACGCATCAGCCCGTTCGTGAACGCGGCGAAGCGATCATCGGCGAACGGCAAGTAGATGCCGTCGTTCATCCCGTAGCACGCGATCACCACGTCGGGCCTTGTTCTGTCGAGCACACGCGCGAGTCGCTCGTGCAAGTCCGGGCGCGGAAATTTGCCGTCGGCGTGACCTAGCTCGGAAAGGCCGGAGACGGTTTCACTCGGAAGGCCGACGTTCAGGATTTGAATCCGTCTCTCGGGAAATCGTGTCGCGAAGTAGGCATCGATCAGCTCCACGTATTGTCCGCTGTAAGTGATGCTGTCGCCGAGGATCAGCACGCGTTGCGCGCCCGGCAGCATGGCGCGGGGTTTTACGTCGCGTGTCGCGCATCCGGCGAGCGCCAAAGCGCAGGCGAGGAAGACTAGAAGTCGAAGGGGTCTCATGAGGGAAGCTTAAGAGGCGCGTTGCTTCGTGTGCAACCGCTGGGCTAAGTTACCGGTGCCGAGGAGACGACGCGCCAATGACAACTAAACTTTTTTCTGAATTGAACCTCTCGCCCGAACTGCTGAAGGCGATCGACAAACTCGGCTTCGAGCAGGCTTCGCCGATTCAAGCGGAAGCGATTCCGGTGTTGATGAGTGGCCGCGATGTCGTCGGCCAATCGCAGACCGGCTCCGGCAAGACGGCGGCGTTCGCCGTCCCTGCGATCGAGAAAACCGATCCACTCCAGAAAGCGGTGCAAGTGCTGATCTTGTGCCCGACGCGCGAACTGGCGGTGCAAGTGAGCGAAGAAGTCCACAAGCTCGCATCGTTCAAGCGCGGCATTCATGCGCTGCCGATTTACGGCGGGCAATCGTACGAGCGGCAGTTCTGGGGATTGAAGCAAGGCGCGCAGATCGTCATTGGAACGCCGGGACGCGTGATGGATCACATGCGTCGCGGGACGCTCCGGCTCGACACGGTGAAGATGGCCATCCTCGACGAAGCCGACGTGATGTTGAACATGGGTTTCCGCGAGGACATTGAAACCATTCTGCAATCCGTGCCCAAGGAGCGGCAGACGGTGTTCTTCTCCGCCACGATGCCGAAGCCGATTCGAGATCTGATCGAGCGCTTTTCGCGCGACCCGGTGCAGGTGCGAATCGAAGAGAAGGCCATGACGGTGCCGACCGTGGAGCAGGCTTACTACGAGGTGGACCGGCGCTTCAAAGTCGAACTGCTCATGCGCGTGATCGACATCCACGACTACAAGCTCGGCATCATTTTCTGCAACACCAAGCGCATGGTCGATGATCTCGCGGATCATCTGAACGCGGCGGGTTACTCCGCCGATCGTTTGCACGGCGACATGACGCAAATGATGCGTGATCGCGTGATGAACAAGTTCCGCAACAGCGCGCTGGAATTTCTCGTGGCCACGGACGTCGCCGCGCGCGGCATCGACGTGGACAACGTGCAAGTGGTGATCAATTACGACCTGCCTTATGACGCGGAAGATTATCTGCATCGCATCGGTCGCACGGGACGCGCGGGCCGAAAGGGCAGGGCGATCTCGTTCGTGGCAGGCCGCGAGTTGTTTCAAATCCAGAACATCGAACGCTTTACCAGAACGCGCATTCATCGCGGCAAGATTCCGACGCAGGACGAAGTGGAACAGGCGCGCGCGACCGTGTTTCTCGACAAGCTGCGTGGGACGTTGACGGCGGGTGAATTCAAGAAGCAGGACCACTTGATCGAAGCATTGCTCGAGGAAGGGTTCACCTCGACGGACATCGCGTCGGCGCTGATTCATCACTTGCAAACGGAGGGCGCCGCCGCCGCCGCACCCCAGCCCCCGGCCAACGAACGAAGTTTCGAGCGTCCGGCGCGTGAGCACGAACGTCGCGAGCTGCCGCGGCGTGATGAACGGGGAGGACGTGGCGAACGGTTCGAGGATCGACGTGCGCCACGGCGTGAGCCGCGCGAAAGGGAATACGGCGAACGGCGTGAAGCACCGCGCCGCGAACCGCTTTCGCCAAAGCCGTTGCCGCGCGCGGCTACGCCCGCACCCAAGCCGCCGGTCGCGCCGACTGTTTCGCCAGTCCCCGAACCGACGCAACCGAAAGCGCCGCGCGTGGAGTATCGCCGTGCAGCGACGCCGGCGAAACAGCCAGCCGCTCCGAAAGAAAGCCGGGCCACGCCAAGCAACAAGACCCGCATTTACATGAATGTAGGTGCCGAGATGGGTGTGGAAGCGCGTGACGTTGTTGGCGCAATCATGGGTGAGACCGGGCTGCCGTCCGAGGTGGTGGGGACCATTGATGTACGTGAGCGCCATCTGTTCGCCGATGTCGCCAGCGAGCACGCCAACAGCATCATTGCGAAACTGAACCGCACGCGGATCAAGGAGAACCGCGTGAAGGTCAAGATCGCGTGATCCTGGTGTCGCGTGATCATGGGAACCCTTTTACGATCGGCACGCCCAAGTCCGTCCAGTTCCATCGCGCGCCCAGCCGGTGGCCAAAGTTGACTTCGCAAGTCAAAGTGTTTGACTACCTTCCGTGACGGCGACGTTGGAGCAAATACAGTCCGACCTGCTGAACCTGCTCCGCTTGGTTCAGCAAGGCGAGGAAGTCGTCATCACCAGCCAGGGGCGCGCGGTGGCGAAACTCAGCGCCATGCCGCAAAGCGCGCCATCACCAAACCGGCAAGCGTGGCTCGCGCGGCTGGCTGAACTGCGCGAGCAGTTGTCCACCGGCAAGTCGGGATCCACGCTGGAGCAAATCCTGGACGAAGACCGGGGCGACTGAACGCGTGAGATACTGGGACACTTCCACCCTCGGCAAACTCTACCTCCCGGAAGCGGACTCGCCTGCCTTCGCACAGAAGGCAGCCACCGCCACGGTCATTGTCACGGCCAAACTCGCTCTGCACGAAATGCGGCGGGTGGTTTTTCGCAAGGAGAGTGACGGGCTGATTCCGGCAAACACGGCGGAAGTCGTGTTGAGTCAAGTGGACCGGGACATCGCTGCCGGGGAAATCCGAGTCGTGGAAATGGACGCCCAGACGGAGGCGGAGTTCAACGCGATCATGGCCCGCTGCTACCGCCACGCGCCGCCGATTCCCATTCGCACGTTTGACGCCATCCATCTGGCGACCGCCCGCGTGGCCGGCGAGACGGAGCTTGTGGCCACCGATAAACGGATGCGCGACGCGGCCAGGCTGTTGGGTTTCTCGTTGTTCCCGGCTGAAGCTTTTCCTGCACCGCTACGACGGTCGAACCATGAGCTACGAAAGAAGGGCCGTACAAGGCCCGGCCCAGTGCGGAATTCTGAAAGTCGAAGCATGCCACGGCAACAGTTTCGCCCCGAAAACCACTCCAGAACTTTCGGCTTCGGGACTGTCGATATTCGTGAGCGCCATCTGTTCGCCGACGTCGCGAGCGAGCACGCCAACAGCATCATCGCGAAATTGAACCACACGCGAATCAAAGAGAACCGCGTGAAGGTCAAGATCGCGTGACGGCTCTCTTCAGCGCGCGGCGTCCGCCGCGAGCGACACGCAGACGATCTCACGGTCGTTGCGTGCGAAGACGCACTTGTTCGCGAAGGCCGGATGCGACCACACCACCGGTCGGCCCGGATCGCGATTCACAGGATCGAGCAAGTGCGCTCGGCTGATCTCATCGTATTTTTCCGGGCTGAGTTTCGCGATGATGAGGTCGCCTTGCTCGCTGAAGATAAAACTGCGCGCGCCGTTCTTCACCACGAACGCATTGCCCCAGCGCGCTGACTTGCCGCTGGTCGGCGCGAACGTTTCCCAGAGCCGCTCGCCCGTGTCCGCCTTGAGGCAACGAAACTGTCCGTAGCTGCACGGACTGTAGATGAAGCCGTTCTCGATCAACGGCGTCGCCATCACGCTGTGCAAACCGTCGGTGTCTATCTCGCTGACTTTCTTGCTCTGCCAGACGACCGTCGGTTGGTCGTCAGTGACCCGCAGCATCAACGAACCGTTGTAGAACGAGGTGAAAAACAAGTTGTCACCGAATTTCAGCGGACTCGGGATGCTCATGCCGAAGCGAACCGATGGCGTGAGCGGATGACTCCAGAAAACTTTACCCGTCTCAGGATCAAGCGCGTTCACCGCCTCGGGATGCCAGAGGATGAGCTGCCGCTTGCCCGCGAACTCGTGAATCATGGGCGGAGCGTAGCCCGGCTCCTTCGCGGTGAGCGCGCGCCAAAGCTCCTTGCCGGAGTCCTTGTCGTAAGTCACCGCCACGCTGCTGTTCCCGCCGGCCAGACAGATGAGTTTCTTGCCGTCAACGAGCGGATGTCCGGCGAAACCCCACATCGGCGTCTTGATGCCGAACTCCGTTTTGAAATCCTTCGACCACACCACGGAACCTTCTTCGGCATTGAGGCAGAACAGATTTCCCTCCGAGCCGAGCGTGTAAACTTTCCCATCGCTCACCACCGGTGTGACGCGCGGGCCCGCCGCGTAGCTGACGGTGTAAGGGCAATCGTACTCGTGTTGCCAAATCACTTTGCCATCGGCTTCGTTCAAACAGAGCACGCGTTCGGTGCCGGGAATTTCGCCGCGGGAGAATGCGTTCGATGGTTTCTTCGCATCCTTCGCAAGTTGGCGGTCCATCAAGAACACGCGGCCCTTCACCACAGCCGGACCGGTGTATCCGCCGCCGATCGGAGTGCGCCAGCGGTAGTGAAAGCCATTGGTCGGAAACGTCTCGACGATGCCTGTCTCGCGCCACACGCCGTCGCGATTGGGCCCGAGCCACTGCGGCCAATCCTCAGCCTGTAGCGTTGCCGGCGAAATTACCAAACCAACAATCACGCTCGCACAAAAAGCCGGGAAAGTTTTCATCCGCGCGAATCAGAGCAGGCCGTCTGCTTTTCGTCAAAGGTGACGACCTGGCTTCCCTCTCACGCCGCGCCCCGATATGCTCCGTCCATGCACTCGTGGCTCGCTCTCGCGTCAATTGTTGCGCTGACGTCTGTGTCCCTTGCAGATGTTGGCGATCCGCAAATTCGCACTGATCACGCTTGGTATCCCGGTGAACTCGCCTGCTCGACGTTCGAGCGTTTGTTCGCCACGCAGGCGGAGCAATACGAGCGCACGACTGGCTTGAAGGTCGACAGCGATGAACGCAAAGCGCTCGCAGCGTGGCTCTGGCGCAACACGCATTACGCGCACGGCGAAGAAGGCGCGGAGAATCTTTGGGGCGGCGGTTTCACGAAAGGGGATTTGCGCACGCGCGAGTATTGGACCGGTCTCTTCGCGCACGGCTTTGGATTGTGCGGCACCACCCACTCGCAATGGACGGCGGAGATGGAGCATCTGCTTGGTCACACGCGAGGACGCGGCTTGGGTGTCGACGGGCACAACTCGTTCGAGGTCTGGCTTACCGGCGGCGAATATGGCGCGGGCCGCTGGGCGTTACTCGATCACGACATCTCAACGGTGATCTACGACAAGAGCGGCAAGCGCCTGCTTTCCATTCCCGAAGTGAAGGCAGACCTGAAGCAACTCACGCGTCGTGATTTCATGCCGGAGAAACAACATGGCTGGATTGTGTGCGGCCTCCACGCGGACGACGGCAGTGTGTATCGCGATTACAATACGGCGGAGTATCTCGCCGGCTACGCGGGGCCGCCGCCAATGGTCCACTTGCGACGGGGTGAGACGATGCGGCGATATTTCAAACCGGGACTTGAGTCGGGAAGTGAGTTCGTATTCTGGGGACGCAACTACAACACCGGCGGCATCCCCGGACCTGAGCGGGCGCAAAGTTGGGTGAACCAACCCGAGAAGATGTTCCATTCACGAACTGGCACTGCCTTCAAACCGGGGCAGGTGCGTTTCGGCAACGCCGTCTACACCTACACGCCTGACTTCGTGAGCGGCGATTATCGCGAAGCTGTGGTCGAGGAAAGTGACCGGCACGTCGTGTTCGAGTTCAAGACGCCCTACATCATTGGGGCGACCCCGCCGAACGCGAAGCCGTGGGGAATTTACGACAGCGGTTGCAGTAATGGTCTGGTGCTGCGCGGCACCGCTACGTGCAACGTCGCCGTGTCCGTGGACGGCGGCGCGACATGGACGAACACCGCGCCATGTCGCGATGGTCTCGACCTCGCCGACGCAACGAAGGGCTATCGCCAATACCTGTTGCGATTCGATGCCGGGGCAAAAGCGCTCGCGCAATCGCGGCTCGTCATTCGCACGGTTTGCCAGGTGAACTCTGCGGTGCTGCCGCGACTCAAAGACGGTGGAACCACAATCACCTTCGCGGCAACGCATCAGGCCGTGATCTCGGCGGGACCAACGAAGCAACACGCGGCGGCCCGCATCGTTTCAGGCGCGTTCAACTCTCCAACCGTCACGCTCAAATTGAACTCACCACACGGCGAACCCATCACTGCGATTTATGCCGCTGCGCACGTCGCATCGGGAAACCCACCGTCTCCCGACGTGAAATATCAGATCGAATGCTCCGGTGATGGCACAACGTGGACTCCTTTGGTGAAGGACTGGAACGTCACGCGTCGCGGTGAAGAGCCGGGGGATTTTTGGTCACAGAGTTTTTGCTACGGCGCGCAACCGCTGACAATAGGTGCAACGAACGTTCAGGTGCGGTTCACGAACACCGGCAAACGCAACTACCTTCGCGCCGAAGCCCACGCCACCTACCGAACGCACGCGGGAGACAGCACCAAGGTAACGTTCCATTGGAGCGACAATGCGGGCGCACACACGGAATCGCACCTGTTTAATCCGGCGAACGTGGCGCGTTGGGATTTATCAACCGGTTCCAATGTGCAGACACGTTGGGTGGAATTTTCGGCGCTCGGCACGCAACGCCAGAATTGATTTCCTAAAACCCGAAGCGCGGAGCATTGGTCCGCGCCGCAGTCAGCGTCGTGATATGCTCAACGTTTCGCGGGTTTGCTTTTCTTCGAGCCATGCACGGCGGAATTCACGCGCAGGCGCAAACCATTCAGGCGAATAAAGCCAGTCGCGTCGTCCTGGTTGTAGGCCTTGGTCGGGTCGGCTTCCATCGTGGCGATGTGCGGGTTGTAGAGGCTCACCGGGGATTTGCGGCCGGCGACCATGATGTTGCCCTTGTAGAGTTTCACGCGCACCGTGCCGGTCACGTTCTTCTGCGATTCCTCGACGTAAGCCTGCAACGCGTAGCGTTCGGGCGCATACCAGAAGCCGTTGTAGACGAGTTCGGCATACTTGGGGATGAGCGCGTCGCGCTGGTGCATGACTTCGCGGTCCATCGTGAGCGATTCCATCTGGCGATGCGCGAAATGCAAAATTGCGCCGCCGGGTGTTTCATATACGCCGCGCGATTTCATGCCGACGAAACGGTTCTCCACCATGTCCACGCGGCCGACGCCGTGTTTGCCGCCGAGTTTGTTCAACAACTTCATCACGCCGAGCGGTGAGAGCGGCTTGCCGTTCACGGCGATGCAGTTGCCCTTCTTGAAATCGAGCGTGACGAACTCCGGTTTGTTCGGCGCGTCTTCGGGGAAAACGGAGAGCGTGGTGAATGAGCCGCGATATTTCGGCGCGCTCGCGTCCAGCCATGGGTCTTCGAGGATGCCCGCTTCGTAGGAGATGTGCAGGAGGTTGCGGTCGGATGAGAACGGCTTCTTCGCGCTGGCTTGCACGGGAATCTTCCGCTTCGCGCAGTAGGCGATCATCTCGGCGCGGCCGGGAAATTCCGCGCGATAGCGTTCGTCACGCCACGGGGCGATGACTTGCAAGTCGGGTGCGAGCGCCGCGGCGGTCAACTCGAAGCGCACCTGGTCGTTGCCCTTGCCCGTCGCACCGTGCGCGATGGCGTCGGCCTTTTCCTGCTTGGCGATCTCGACCATGCGCTTGGCGATGAGTGGCCGCGCGATGCTGGTGCCGAGAAAGTATTGGCCTTCGTAGATCGCGTTGGCGCGGATCATTGGATAGATGAAGTCGCGCGCGAATTCTTCCTGGAGGTCATCAATGTAGATTTTGGACGCGCCGGTGTTCTTCGCCTTCTTTTCGAGACCATGGAGTTCCTCTTCCTGCCCGATGTCGGCGCAGAACGCGATCATCTCGGCGTCGTATTTTTCCTTGATCCACGAGAGCAGCACCGAGGTGTCGAGGCCACCGGAGTAAGCGAGAACGATCTTCATTTCAGTAATCAGTAATCAATGTTCAGTGATCAATGGAGCGCGCAGGCTCCCAAAAATCAGGGCCGCATCATCACGGATGCCGCGCGTGAGAAAAGGATTTTTACGAGCGCTGCGAGCAGTGCGTTGTCAGCCGAGCCAGCCGAGACGGGCGCGATACGAACGGAAGAGAAGGCCGAGAACGCGCATTTTCACGCTGAGCAGGTAAAGCGACACGAAAGCCGCCATGAAAGTAGCCCCGATTTTGAGCAGGACCTGACTGATCGGCACCAGATCCTCCGCGGTGTCGAGCGCGAACCCTATTCCCACAAGGAACGCGAGGAACACCAGCGTGACGAGATAGGGCACGAACACGCGAAAGATCGAAGGCAACACGATGTGCGGACTGAGCGCGATGAAGTTGTCCGAAACGGCGACCGCGAGCAGCGCCATCGGAAGGTAAAGCGCGCCAAGCGCAACCATCGTCAGGACGGCAAGGGCGGCGTAGTCGCTTCCCGCCGTGGCGATGCCCGCGAGGATGGCTGGCGCGAAGGAAACAAGAAAGCACCCGAGGAACAGGAAGAACGGATAAAGAATGTCTGCCCACCACTCGGTCACGTCCGGGAAATCAGGCAACTCGTCGTCACCCTGTGCTGTGTGCGCAATCATCCGCTGCATGTAGGCGAACAAGTAGCCGGTGCTGAATACCGTCACGAGCAGCGAAAAAATTCCACCCCTCCCCGGCCCGCCAAAACCCGAGAGAAACCCGAGGATTGCGAACAGAACGCTGCCCAGGATTAGCAGGATCAGTCCGTTGCGTCGCAGCGGATAAACGAACGCGCCGGGCAATTGCGCATAAAAGCTTCGCGGTTCATGGACCATCGGGAGGACTGACGCGACGGCTTGGGCAGCGGACTGGCCGGCGATCGACGGCTGGGTGGATCGTTCATGCTTCACCACGATCGCGCGCAACGGCGCAGGTTTGGGCGGCACGACTTCCGGTGCGTCGAACGCGAATTCCACATTCCCGAGCCGCAAGCGGTCGCCGTGCGACAGGCTTGCTTCCTGCACCGGTTGGCCGTTCAGGTAACTCCCATTCGTGGAGCCGAGATCACGGAAGCCAATGGTGCCATCGGAGCAAACGACCTCGCAGTGATGGGTGGACACCGAGGCATCCGCGATGACGTGCTGGTTCGCGTCGCCGCGGCCAATCGTGTTGAGTCCGGATTGAAGTTCGACCCGGCCAGCAGTTCCGTCTTGTGCCACCAGAGCAGCCATAATGGGTTCAGATGGAATACGCCGCGCGCCGCCGCCTTGTCACGCGCGTAGTTGAGCCGCAACCTGGATCAACGGCTGATCACGTCACGAATACCATGTCTTTGCAGAGCTCGGGACTTTGCCCCGAATCTCGCCTTCGCTAATTTCCTCGTATCCATCAGCTCCTGTTCTGCACGCCTGTGCTCGTGTGGCGTCGACTGCGTGGTGAAAGGCTTATGCGCTTACTTGCTTGTTGGTTCTGCGTCGCTGCGATGGCGACCTTCGGCTCTGTTTCTCACGCAGCTTCGGCAGTGAATGTTGCTCTAGGCAAACCCACCACGCAGACCTCGACCTTAGGCACCTTCGACTCAAGTCTCGCCGTCAATGGTCTTACGAGTGATTTCACCCATACCGCCGCGGGTGTGAGCATTCCGGCAACGTGGGAGGTGAACCTCACGAACCTCTACGCGATCGAGAGGATCGTGGTCTCGAACCGCACGAGTTGCTGCCAGTCGCGTTTGCGCGACATCACCGTCCGCATCACCGACCTGAACGGCACCGTGACAAATTTCGCTTCGGCTTTGCTCAACCCCGAGAACGTTCTCGGCGGGCCGGCGGCGCTCACGATCGATCTCATCGCGCTGACGGGCGGGCCGGTGCTCGGGGGCCGCGTTCGTGTGACGCGCACGCCTGATCCGGATGGTTCCGGCGGCACGAGCGACGCCAATGAGTTCGACGTGCTCTCGATGGCTGAAGTGGAAGTGTACGGCACCGTCGCGTTGCCGCAGATCGTTCCGCTCAATTCCTCGTGGAAATATTTTGCGAACGGCTCCAGTCCCGGCGCGACTTGGTTCGCCACGAATTTTGACGACAGCTCATGGACGAACGGCACGGCGGAACTCGGTTACGGCGACGGCGATGAAGCGGCCACGGTTTCGTTCGGACCGGATGCGAACAACAAATTCATCACCACGTATTTCCGGCGCACGTTTGTGATCACGAATGCGAACACGTGGTCGAATTTCCAGATGCGACTTGTCTATGACGACGGAGCGATCACCTACCTCAACGGCAACGAAGTGCGCCGTGTGAACATGCCTGGCGGCGCCGTTGCCGACACGACGCTCGCGCTGAGCGATGGCGAGTTCACGAACGACATCGTGGTGTTGCCACAGAGCGTTCTCATCAACGGCACCAACGTCATCGCGGTCGAAGTTCACCAGGGCTCCCCGAACACACCCGACATGAGCTTCGCCCTCGAACTGAGCGGGCTGATTCCGCCCGTGGTCGCGATCACAGCGCCGACGAACAACCAAAGCTTTATCAGCCCGGCCAGCGTCACTCTCAGCGCGACCGCAACGGATTCTGACGGCGTCGTGACGCGCGTGGAGTTTTTCAAGGACGGGACAAGCGTCGGCGTTATCACGAGCGGCGCTTACACATTGCCGCTCAGT
Organism: Verrucomicrobiota bacterium; assembly: GCA_038205745.1. Taxonomy (GTDB): domain Bacteria; phylum Verrucomicrobiota; class Verrucomicrobiia; order Limisphaerales; family SIBH01; genus JANNGC01. Next base: position 41,756 of record JBBRBM010000020.1, read on the forward strand.
ACACTTTACGAAGGGAGCTACACGTTCACGGCGGCCGCGAGCGACAACAGCGGCCTCGCGGTCACATCAAGTCCCGTGAACATCACAGTGACTGACACGAATCTGCCGATGATCCTCTCGGCGATCGCGACGGCAAACACGGTGTCGATCACTTATTCAAAACGAGTCGCGATCGGTGCAACCAACGGAATCAACTACGCGATCGACAACGGCGTCGCCGTGACTGCCGGAAGCTACGGTGCGGCATCGAACATCGTGGTGCTCGCGACAACTCCGTTGCTGAACAACATCAACTACACGCTCATCGTGAACAACGTGAAGGACACGGGCGGCCGCACAATCGCGACTAACTCCACGTTCGTGTTCAACCTGTTGAACTTCGTGTCTCAGGACGTCGGCGCTCCGTCAGTGTTCGGCTCCGCGGTGCTCACGCCGTCCGGTTACAATGTCACGGGCGCGGGCAGCGACATTGGCGGCACGAGCGACCAATTTCAGTTCGAGTCCCGCGCCTATACGAACGACTTCGATGTGAGTGTTCGCGTGCAGTCGCTGGAGTTTGCGGATTCCTGGAGCAAGGCGGGCTTAATGGCGCGCGAAACGTTGAGCGCCAATAGCCGGTTCGCCGCCTCGATCGCCACGCCGACGATCGGCGGATGTTTCTTCTCGTATCGCGATCCTGCCGGCGCAGCGCAGGCGATGTCGGGCGCGTTCCCGGTCACGTATCCAAGCATGTGGCTGCGATTGAAACGCAGTGGCAACCTGTTCAGCGGTTTTGCCAGCGCCGATGGCGTCGCTTGGTCACAACTCGGTTCTGCGACGATGAATTTTTCGAACGTCGTCTTCCTCGGTTTTGCGGTGAACAGTCACGTGACGAACCAGCCCGTTCAGGCACAGTTCCGAGATTTCGCCGATGTGATCGGCAACCCAGCGGCTTCGACGGTCGCACTCGCGCGCGAACCGCTCGGACCCTCGACCCGCCGTACACCACTGGTGTTCACCGAGATCATGTATCATCCGCGCGCGATCCCCGGTTTCACGAACAGCGTCGAGTTCGTCGAGTTGTTTAACTCCGGATCGATCGATGAAAACATCAGCGGCTTCCGGCTGGCGGGCTCGGTGGATTTCACATTTCCGACGAACACGATTCTGGGCGCCGGCACGTTTCTCGTCATCGCCCGCGATCCGGTTTTTGTTCGCACGTATTACAGCATCACGAACGTCACGGGCCCGTGGACTGGCAACCTTCCCGGCAAGAGCGGCACAGTGCGATTGCGCAATCGGCCCGGCGCGGTGTTGCTCGAAGTGCCCTACACTGGCAGCCGCCCGTGGCCGCTCGCCGCAGATGGCACGGGTCATTCGCTCGCGCTCAATCGTCCTTCGTACGGCGAAGGAAATCCTGCGGCGTGGATCATCAGCGACACCATCGATGGCTCTCCGGGACGCCCCGAGCCTTTCACGTCCGATCCGCTGCGCGCCGTGGTGATCAACGAGTTTCTCGCGAACAGCGATCCGCCGTTGCAGGACTTCATCGAGCTCTACAACCACGGCAACGTGGACGTGGACCTGTCGGGCGCGTGGCTTTCGGACGATGCGACTACGAACAAATTCCGGATCGCGAACGGCACCACGATTCCAGCCCGCGGCTTCGTTGTGTTTCAGGAATCGCAACTCGGCTTCGGCCTGAGTTCTTCCGGCGAACGTTTGTTCCTTGTGAATTCAAATCAGACGCGATGGATCGACGGCATCGAGTTCGATTCGCAATCGGCGGGCATCTCGTTCGGCTGTTCTCCCGATGGCTCGGCAAGTTTTTATCCGCTGACGACTCGAACACCCGGCACCAACAACGCCGCGCCGCTGCACACCGACATCGTGATCAACGAAATCATGTTCAGCCCGATCAGCGGCAACAGTGATGATGAGTTCATCGAGATCTACAATCGCGGCACCGGTACGGTGAGCGTCGCAAAGTGGAAGATTAACGACGGCGTCTCGTTCACGTTTCCGACGAATGCTTCGATCGCGCCGGGCGGTTATCTCGTCGTCGCGAAGAACCTGACGAATCTTGTCGCGGGTTATCCCGGCCAGCTCACGACGGCGAATACGTTTGGCAACTACGGCGGCTCTCTCGCCAACGGTGGCGAGCGCGTTGCTTTGACGCGTCAGGAAGAAGCGATAGGCACCAATGCGCTCGGCGCCCCCACGACGAATAACATCCAGGTGCTGGTCAACGAAGTGACCTACGGCGCAGGCGGGCGTTGGGGCGTCTGGTCCGATGGCGGCGGCAGCAGTCTCGAATTGACGGATCCGAATGGCGACAACCGCCTCGCCGCCAACTGGGCCGACAGCGACGAAGCCGCGAAGAGTCAGTGGACGACCATCGAATACACATGGGCGCTGGGCGAAGTGCTCACGAATGCCAGCACGCCGACTGCGAACGACAACTTGCACATCTACCCGCTGGGCGAGGGTGAATGTCTCGTCGATGACGTGGAGGTGCGCAGCCTCGCGTCTCCCGCAGTGAACCTCGTCGGCGCCAACTCCGGGTTCGAATCCGGCCTCACCGGCTGGACGCTGCAAGGCTCGATGGATCAGTCAACGATTGAGAATGTGGGATTCAGCGGTGCGAGTTCGCTGCACTTGCGCGCGGCCTCGCGAGGCGACGCGAGTGTGAACCGAGTGCGCTCGGCGGCATTCCCTTCGCTCGTCACGAGTCCGGCAACATTGCGCTGCAAGGCGCGTTGGTTGCGAGGCTGGCCTGAGCTGTTGCTGCGTCTGCATGGCGGAGCGCTGGAGGCGAGCGGACGATTGCCCGTGCCGACGAATCTCGGCACGCCTGGCGCGCGCAACAGCCGTTACGCGACGAACGCCGGGCCGGCGATTTTCGAAGTGCAACACACTCCTGCATTGCCGACGGCGAACGAACCCGTCGTCGTCACCGCGCGGGTGAATGATCCCGATGGTGTGACTTCGCTCACGGTGAAGTATCGCGTGGATCCGACGCCGACCTTCACGGATGCGGCGATGCATGACGACGGTCTTGCGGGAGATGCGATTGCCAACGACGGCATCTTCAGCGCCACGATTCCCGGGCAGGCGACGAACGTCACGGTGGCGTTTTACGTGGAGGCAAGTGACTCGGTCGGCGCGATCGGCAGGTTTCCACGCGACGTGTTCACGAATGAAGCGGTGCGCGTCTTCCCGTTTGATTCTCCATCACGAGAGTGTCTTGTCCGCTGGGGTGAAGTGCAGATGCCCGGGAGCTTCGCCACGTATCACCTATGGATGACGTCCGGCTCATCGAATCGCTGGTTCAACCGCGACAATCTGAACAACGCGCCGATGGACGTGACGTTCGTCTACAACAATTACCGCGTGATCTACAACGCAGGCTCGCTGTTCTCCGGGAGCGCATTTCACCGCGGCAACATGACGACGGGTCCGTCCGGCAACAGTCGTTGCGATTACATCATGCAACTGCCGAGCGACGATGAGTTGATGGGCTCGGGTGATTTGAATCTCGCATTGCCGGGCAATTCCAACGGCACCACGACCACGCACGATCTCGCCGCACAGGCGGAGCAGGCTTCGTATCTCCTCTTCCGCGAATTGGACCTGCCGCATTATCACCGGCGCTACATTCATCTCTTCGTGAACGGCAGCCAGCGCAGCACGGTCAGCAGTTTTGGCGGTAGCTTTGTTTTCGAAGATGCCCAACAACCGAACGGTGACGTGGTGAAGGAATGGTTCCCCGACAATCCCGACGGCGAGTTGATCAAGGTGGAAGACTGGTACGAGTTCAACGACGCGGGAACGTCCTTCGCGAACAACGACGGCGATCTCACGCGCCGCGAAATCAGCTACAACGGAACGAACGCGCTCAACATGGCCGCGTATCGTTTCATGTGGCGCAAACGTTCGCTGGGGCCGGGCGATTCGGCGAATGATTACACAAACTTCCTCGTGCTGTTGAACACCGTCAGTCCGACGACGACGAACACCGCGCCGCTCGACTCGGTGAAATTCAATCAGGTCGCCGACGTGGAGCAGTGGATGCGCGAGTTCGCCTGCCAGCACACGGTCGGAAACTTTGACTCGTACGGTTTTGATCGCGGCAAGAACACTTACACGTATCAGCCTCGCGGCGGTCGCGTGGTGATGTTGCCGTGGGACATCGACTGGACGATGGGTACCGGCATCGGACGCGGCCCCACCGAGGGGCTGTTCAATTCGAGTGACCCGCGCATGGTCGTGGCGTTCGGCACTCCGGACATCCGGCGGGCTTACATGCGCGCTTACAAGGAGATCGTGGACCGGCCGCTGGCGAGCGCTTTCCTCGATCCCATTCTCGATGCCAAGGCGGCGGCCTTCACGGCGAATAATGTGAACTTCAGCACTGCGACGCTGAGCGCCATCAAAACTTACGCGGTGAATCGGCGCGCGTTCATCCTCACGCAACTGGCCGGTCTCACCAACGGCTTCGGCGTGAGCACGCCGCCGACGCTGACGACGAACAACAATCTCGTGACGATCAGCGGCTTCGCGTCGGTGGACGTGAAAGACATCTCGGTGAACGGCGTGATTTACAACGCGACGTGGGGCGCGTCCTACACGAACTGGACCATTCGCGTGCCGGTCGCCACGGCTTCGAACCAGTTTGTCATTCAAGGCGTTGATCGCATTGGACAGCCGGTGGCGGGCACGCGATTTACCAACACCGTGAACTACGCCGGTGCTCCGCTTGATCCCGTCACCGCGATCGTGTTCAACGAAATCCAATTCAACGCGGCAAGACCAGGCGCGGAGTACGTCGAGATATTCAACACCTCCAGCAACACCACGTTTGATTTGTCCGGCTGGAGGATCAACGGCCTGGACTACACGTTCCCCAATGGCGCGTTGATGACTCCGCGCAGCTTCCTTGTGCTGGCGAACGATCTGACTGCCTTCACGCTGGCGTACGGATACGGAGTGAACGTGTTCGATCAATTCCCCGGCACGCTCCAGCTCGATGGGGAGACGCTGACGTTGATCAAGCCGGGCGCGGTGCCGGCGCAGGATGTGGTGGTGGACAAGGTGCGTTATGAGGGCGGCGCGCCGTGGCCCTTCGCCGGGGCGGGCTCCTCGG
>JBBRBM010000021.1:0-46607 GCA_038205745.1 Verrucomicrobiota bacterium
TGGGACGTATTGCCGCGCCTGGGCCAGGCGACTACTGGAGAAGTTAAGCGCCTGACACCGCAAGCCTGGCATCGCACCCGCGCGTCGGCCGAATCGCCCGCCGCCTGACAACTCCTCACCTGGTTCCGCCGGACGGATACCTTCCAATAACCCGGCTCGCCGCTCCCATGCGCGACCGCGATGATGAAGATGGTATCGCCTTGAACCGAGTAGATGACCGAGCAGGGAAATTTCCTGGTGAGACACCGCCGAATCTCCGGCTCGATCATGCGCCAGCGGTCGGGATGTTCGAGAATGCGCCTGATGGCTTCCTCAACGGCGGCCACAAACCTGTGCTGAAGTCCCGGCTGGCGCTTTCGGTAGAAGCGGATGTCGGCTTCGTACTACGCCGACGCTTCCAGATGAAAGCGATAACTCATTCACCAGCCACGCGACGTGCGCGGGCCAGCGCCACATCACCAGGAATGGTTTCAACCGTGCCTTGCAGGATTTCGTCGAGCCGGCGGCGGGATTCCTCGGCCCAAAGGTGGTCAATGCGATTCAACTCAGCAGCGTCCAAGCTTTCCACGAGTCGTTCAGCGAGCGCCGCGCGATCTTCGGTGGGAAGACTCAGTGCTTCGGTGGCGATTTGTTCGACGGTCATCGATATGGCGGAAAGGTAAACTGGCCTATAAATGACTCAAGTTTTTTGAACGGGAAGCGAAGTTGGTGTTCTGATTGGCAAAACCACGCCATCAGTCGGCCTCGTTCTCGGCGATCTGACGCGAGATATCCTTGCCATGCGAACGGACGTAAGCCCAAGCGTTGGCCAAGTCCTCTGCTCGCAAGGTCGGATAAACACGGAGGAGTCGGATTCCGAAGTGCCCAGCCGTCCCGCCTGATCCAGCACCCACACCGGGATGCGCGTGCGGACGATGCAAGGCTCGCCCCCCCACGCCGGGCCGGCTCTCAATGCCGGGAAATACGTCGCCCAAATCGCGCGCGGCCCACTGCAAGACCTGCGCCTTCTCCGCGCGGCTCATCTTGGCCAGCAGTTCTTCCGCTGTTTCAAAGACGCTCATCGCAAATCAGCTTAAGCAAAGCAGAGCACAGCGAAAAGAACTCGACGGCCCCGGCTTCGACCACAGCGATAAAGGCGGTGCCAAATACGAAGCCGTGACGCTGGAGGATGTGAAGCTTGTTGCAGCGAAAGTGCTGAGCGAAGACAAGTTCTTGATCTCGGTGGTGAAGCCGGGGACGTGAGGCGTGGCCGGTTAAACCTTCCCAAGCCCGTGAGCGATGCGGCGCTGGGTTTCGCGGTAGCCGTGGAGGAACATGTCGTTGTCTGCCACGACTTTTTGGATGAACTGGATCAGCAGCAACATCTCGGAGCGATTCACCACGAGATGCACTCCTTGTTGAAAGGCCTGGAGCGGATTGAAGCTCGTGTAGCTATCACCCACCAGGATGATCGTGGCGTGCCGGCGCAATTGCATCTGGCCGCTTTGTATCAGTAACAGGCTGCGATTTTCCGGCGCGGTGTCGGCGGCAAAACATTCTTCGATCACGACCACTTGATACGCCACCTGGCTGAAGCTGGTGATGAAATCGCCGTGCGTGGCGGCAGTGTGAACCTTGTAGCCGAGTTCGCTGAGCGCGGCCTTGGCGAGCTCCTGCCACTCGGGCGTGCTGAGCGCGAGCAGGGCTGGCTTGTCTGTGGCGGTAAGAAAATCGAAGTTTGCGGCTGTCATATCACTTGAACTTCAAGGATGTCGCCGTCATCGGAACCGGCGGGGGCTTGGAACTGCTTTCGCTGAACGACGCCATCTTCAGCACGAACTCGGTCGTGGCTTCGCCGCGCTTCTTCTTGATGTTGTCGATGCCGCGCGTGACGACGCCGCGCTTGCTGGCGTAAAGGTGCGCGATCTCTTCGTCGATGATGCCTTGCTCGTAGGCTTCGAGGCACGCGTGATCGAACGTCTTCCATCCAAACGTGGAACTGGACTCGATGATTTCGTAAAAGCTTTTTCCTTCGCTCTCGCCAAGGATGACGGTCTCGCGGATGCGCAGATTGGAGCCCATGATTTCCAGCAGCGGATGTCGCCCGCCGCCGATCCTTGGCGCGAGACGCTGGCCGATAATCCAACGCAACGTGTCGGCGAGACGATGGCGAACCTGCTCCTGCTCCTCGGTTTCGAACATGCCGAGAATACGATTGATCGTCTGGCCCGCATCGATCGTGTGCAGCGTGCTCAGCACCAGATGGCCGGTTTCCGCGGCGCTGAGGGCGATCTCGACGGTCGCACGGTCACGCATTTCGCCGACGAGAATAATTTTCGGTGCCTGACGCAGCGCGGCGCGCAGGCCGCTGGCGAAATTGTCGTAATCAGACCCAAGCTCGCGTTGGTTGATCGTGGCTTTTTGCTGCGTGTAAACGAACTCGACGGGATCTTCGAGCGTGACGATATGAACAGCCTTCGAGCGGTTCACTTCTTCGAGGAGGGCAGCGAGCGTGGTTGATTTGCCGGAACCCGTCGCACCCGTGACGAGCACGAGACCGGTCTTTTCCTTGGCGACCTGATGAAAAATGTCCGGCAGCTTCAGCTCAGCAAGCGTCGCGATCTTGGTGCTGAGTTTGCGCAGCACGATCGAGTAACTGCCGCGCTGCGAGAAAATGTTTACGCGGAAACGCGCCCGATCCATCACGCTGTAGGATGTGTCGCAGGAACCGGTGCGAAGGAGATCGTCGAGCAAGCGCGGGTTTCCACCGATCAGGTTGAGCGCGATCGTTTCGGTGTGAAACGACGTGAGCTTCTCCATGGGTGGATCGAGCGGCACCGGCACGAGCACACCTTCGGCTTCCACCTGTGGCGGCTTGTCCACCGTGAAAATCAGGTCGGATGCGCTTGCCCGATATTCGAGCATCGTTCCGAGGATATAATCGAGTTCGTTGCGGCGCATGGTTAGGCGGTCGTCACTTCGTCATCGAGTGGCGGTGTTGCCAGGAAGGCACGGAATTTCTTTTTGTCGGCCGACTTGTCGTAGGCCTCCTCGGCCGAGATGCGTTTCATCCGCAAATGCTCCATGATCGCGTCATCGAGCGGCACGTTGCCGATCCTTTTGCCGACCTGGATCATGCCGGGCAATTGGTGGGTCTTGCCTTCGCGCACAAGGTTTTGAATGGCCGTGGTGAACACCAGAATTTCCAGCGCCGCCACACGGCCTTTCTTGTCGATGCGCTTGAAGAGATTTTGCGCCACGACACCCTTCAGCGATTCCGAAAGTGTCGCGCGAATCTTGTTCTGCTGATCAGCCGGGAACACGTCGATGATACGATCGACCGTCTTTGACGCCGTTTGCGTGTGGAGCGTGCCGAACACAAGGTGACCGGTGCTCGCTGCTGTGATCGCAAGCTCGATCGTTTCCAGATCGCGCAACTCACCGACCAGAACAATGTCGGGATCTTCACGCAGAGCGCCGCGCAGCGCCGAAGCAAACGAACGTGTATGCACACCGACTTCGCGGTGATTGATCAGACATCCTTTGCTCTCGTGAACGAACTCGATCGGGTCTTCGATGGTCAGGATGTGGTCTTTGCGATTCTTATTCGCGTAGTCCACCATCGCTGCGAGCGTGGTTGATTTGCCGGAGCCGGTCGGGCCGGTGACGAGCACGAGACCCTTGTGCAACATGGCAAATTTCTTCAACACCGCCGGCAGAGGCGCCTCGATCTTTTCGAAATCTTCGAAGGAGAGAACCTTGGACGGAATCTGGCGGAAGACCGCCGCGACGCCGACCTTCTGGTTGAAAAAGTTGGCGCGGAACCGGGAGACGTTCGGGATTTCATAGCCGAAATCCACGTCACCGGTTTCCTCAAATTGTTTGATCTTGTACTCCGGCGTGATCTCGTAGAGCATCGCTTTGAGCGTGTCGCTCTCGAGCGGCGGGTAATCGACCCGCTGCAACTCGCCGTTGATGCGCAGGATCGGCGGGTTGCCGGAAGATAGATGCACGTCCGAAGCTTTCTGCTCGAACATCAGATTGAAGAACGCATCTATCTTGGCCATACGCTCTAATCAGCGGCACGATGCGCGCGGAACTTTACAAATTTTGCCAGTGAACGCCTTGAAGAGCCTGATCGGCGATGAAATCCGCGTCCGCGGCGTGATTCCCTTCGCTCGTTTCATGGAGCTCGCCCTCTACGCACCGGGTCTCGGTTACTACGAGCGTGAACTGAAACAGATCGGCAAACGTGGCGATTTTTACACCAGCGTCAGCGTGGGGCCGCTCTTTGGCGAACTGCTCGCCTTTCAATTCGTGCGCTGGGCAGAAGCCGATGCAGCGGGCCCATTTCAAGTCGTCGAAGCCGGAGCTCACGATGCGCAGCTCGCGTATGACATCCTTGAAGCGATCGAAGACGACGAGCCCGGCGCATTTGCCCGTCTCGAATACTTGATCATCGAGCCGTCCCCGAGCCGTCGCGCCATCCAGCAGCAAAGACTCATGCGCTTCTCGAACGTTCGCTGGTGGGAGAATCTTTCGGAGTTGCGTGGCCGGGTTCGTGGAGTCGTGTTCTCGAACGAATTGCTCGATGCGATGCCCGTTCACGTGTTCCGTTGGAACGCGCCGGAGTTTCGATGGGACGAGATGGGCGTCACTCTTGCCGGCAGTGATTTCGTGATGACGGCAATGCCTGAACTGAGCATTCAAGCTCTGAAACTTCCTGACGAATTGCTTCGCGTTCTTCCCGACGGCTACACGACCGAACTCTCGCCTGCTGCCAATCAATGGTGGAACGATGCAGCGAATGCGCTCGTGCGGGGCAATCTGATGACGATTGATTACGGCGGTGTGATCGAGGAGTTGCTGAATCCTGGCCGGACGCGCGGCACCTTGCGGGCGTTCGCAGATCACCGCGCCGGCGATGACGTGCTGGCATCTCCTGGCGAGCAGGACATTACGGCGCACGTAAACTTCAGCGAGATTCGCCGTGTCGGGGAAAGCGCTGGTCTGAAGACGGACGCATTCAATTACCAAAGCCAGTTCCTCACCGCCATCGCGCGAGACATGTGGCAGCGCCGCCGTTTGTGGCCGGCTGATCAGGTGCGGCAGTTTCATACACTCACCCATCCCGAACATCTTGGCCGGCCGTTTCGCGTGCTCGTTCAATCGCGTGGATGCGTTCGTTAGTGGGGCAGCCCTCCCGGCTGCCATCCGTCCACTGGACGTCTCGTCTGGTGAAGTGAACACCAGGCCGGAGGCCCAGTGGACGGTCACAGCCGGGACGGCTGCGCCACTAATGGGCAGTGCTGATGCGCCATTCGCCGTCGTGCATGGTCAGCTTGATCGCGCCGCCGATGCGCGTGAAGAACACGGGAATGCCACTGCGGCGCAATCGATTCTGCAACGCGCGGTTCGCGCGGCGTGTCGGTGGAAATTCCGAGTCGGCAATCACAATCAACTTCGGATGAATCCGCTCGATCAACTCATCGGGCAACGCTTCGCCATTCTCCGGCAGCCCGGCAATGACGATGTCTGCATTCATCTCGCGCACGCGTGAGATGAGTCGGTCTTGTCCCAGGAGCCCGAGATCGTTGAGCAAGAGCACGCGAACTCCAGAAAGTGTTCCGAGCAACACCACTGCCGCATCCTGTCCGCGCGCGAAGCGATCGTTCGCCGCAGGGTGCAGCACACGCCAGGGTCCGAGCACCGCGCCGTTGGTGGCGTCGCGATTTACGGCTGAGCGCAGTTCCATGTCCGACAGCAGTTCGCGGAAGCGTGTCGAGCGCGATGGTGGACTGGCGACATGGACGTTCGCGACGGGAAAGACCTTGCCGAGTTCCAGCATGGCGGATGAATGCCGGGTGTCACCGTGGGCGAGGATCAGTTGCGACAGACTGTTTTGTCCGCGCGACTGAAGGAACGGCTTCAGGACAAAGGAGAACGAAGATTCTTCGCCACAGTTCATCAGCCATGTGTCGCTGTTGTGTGCGTCGCGCATCACGACGGCGTGAGTTCCGTTCAGGGGCAGCACAACCAATTCTGCGTAGCGCCGCTCGTTGCATCGTTGAACAATGCTGATGCTCAGCAAACCGGCAAACGTCGCGGACAGAATCCAACGGAACACCGGTTTGGCAAACCAGCCGCCGAGCCAGGCGAGGAGCACGCCGTAGTAGAGTAGGAAGTCGATGAACGCTGGCGAGCGCACATGCATCCAGCTTGCGGGCAGTTCCGTCGCGCGTTCGCTGAGCCAGATCATCGCGCGCATGAAGAACCAGCCGCTGTGATTGAAACATTCCGCGGCGCCGGGCAGCCATGCAGCGGTGACGATCGCGCCGAGGCCGCTCATGAGTGCGAACGAACTCACCGGGACGATGACGAGGTTCGCCAGCAAGCTGCCGGGCGTGAACAGATGAAAGTAGTACGCGATGAGCGGAATGGAACCGAGGAACGCCGCGAGCGAAGTGGAGAGGCATTTCCAGATTCCGTTGGTGAGCCACCATAGAAAGCGCTGCCAGCGCGGGCGCAATTGCATCGGCAACAGCGGATCGGGTTTGATGAACCGCAGTTTCCATTCATCGAGCTTTGGCACGAGCAGGGCGATGCTGAGCACGACGAAGAAGGAAAGCTGGAAGCTCGCCTGAAACAGTTGTTGCGGATCCCAAACCAGAATGATGCAGGCGGCAGCAGCCAGCGAGTTGAGGAGATTCATTGGCCGCTTCAACGCCCAGCCGCAGATGATCACCGTCATCATGATGGTGGAACGGATCGCCGACGGCTGCCATCCCGTTGCCGCCGTGTAGAACCAGATCAGTGGAATGACGATGGCGCCACAGATCAGTCGCGGCACCAATGCGGCGCGCAGCAGCGCAACAAAAATTCCTGCGATGAGCGCGATGTGCAGCCCGCTGATGGCGAAAATGTGCATCGTCCCCGATCGCATGAACGGCTCCGAGACTTCGCTCGTGAGCGCGGTTTGCCAGCCAAGCAACATGGCCCATTGAAGTCGCAATGCTTCGTCCTGCTCGGGCAATCCTTGAGCGATCGCACGTTGCGCCCAGTCGCGGAACGTGGAGGTGAACGGCGGCGGGCTGAACTCGCCGACCGGTCTCCATTCGCGCGGCGACTCGACCTTGAATTGATAGAATATGCCGCGACGCGAGAGGTGCGCGCGATAGTCGAACAGTCCTGCGGCGATCGGAACCGGCGGACGCAGGAGCACGCCTGTTGCTTCAATGCGCTGGCCATCCACGAAACGATTTGTCAGCACGCCGCTGGTCAAACTCAGCACGCGACCGAACGCGGGCTGCCATGCGCCGTTGCCGAGCTGAATTTCTTCGGCGCGAAGCTCGGCGATGGTGCGCCACGATTCCCGGTCGTCGCGCAGGAATACACGCTGGCTTGGCGCTTCCGCGAGCGTGCCGCGCACGGTTGCGATCGTTTCTGAATCTTGAATGATTGCGCGCAGGTCGGACGGCGAGATGAGCGCGGTGTGCAAGCTCACGTTGAGCCAGCCGAAGAGAAACACTGCTGCGACCACGCACCATGGGCGCGCCACCTTGATCGCCATGGCTGCCACGACCATTGCGAACGTGACGATGAAAGTCGCCGCCAGGGGCGCCTCCATAAATTGCCCCGCCAGCAATCCCGCCGCATACACCACCGCGACTGGAACGAGCGGCGCTTTCATTTCAGGCAGGTTGTTTCCGCGCGGCTCGCCAAGTCACGAGCCGCACGACAATGAGTGCGCAGGTCGCGCCCGCTGTGTCGATTCCCACATCAACAATGGATGCTGATCGGTCTTTGACGAACGATTGATGAAACTCGTCGGTGGCGGCGTAGCCGATGCAAATCAGCAACACCACGAGCGCGGTTTTTGCTGACCACCCCATCGCATGGTGGCGTCCGCGCAAGGCTCGCCACCAGAGAAGAGCAAGCACTCCATATTCAGTCATGTGGGCGCCTTTGCGCACCATCCAGCGCAGCGTCTCGAGCTGCGTGGGTGTGACCTGAATATGAAGCCACCGAAAGAGTTGCGCGAGGATTCCATCGGTGTGTTGTACTGAATTGGGGTCGCCGGACGCGCTAAAGATCAATGCCATCCAGGCGATCAACGGAAGCCAGTAGCGAAGGAAAAACTTCATCAGGATGCGAAATGAAAACGCCGCCACCCGCTGAGGCGCAAGATAATCGTTGGGGTTGCTAAAGGACGTGACGTCTGGCAAGTACGCGGCCAATGAAAACTGTTCTTCGCGTCCTCGCGGTCGCCGGCCTGATATTTGCGTCGCAACGCAGCGATGTGTGCATGGCTGCCGCAGGTAACCCGTTGATAGCGCGCACACATTTCATCGGGAGTGACCAACTGTTCGCTGATCCGGGTGGCAAGAAATTGAAGGAGCTGTGGACATTGCCGGGCTCGGTGGCGTTCCGTAACGAGGCGCTGGACCGTTTTGCGCAGTTGCCCGCGCAGTATTTCGGGGTGAAAGGGGCGGCCAAGGACGCAGCGCTGGTTCGTCCGCTGCTGGAAGATTTGCTGGCGCAGGAGTCCTATGTCGATTTCAGCGCCACGCCGGAACTGGTGATTGCTGCGAAGCTCCCCGAGGCGCGAGTGAAAGCCTGGGATGCAAACCTGCGGCAGGCCGTCAGCAATTGGAAGTTCGCGAAACCCACCGCTGTGAATGCAGAGGGATTCACTGGCTGGGAGGTGAAGCGTTCGCAAGCCCCACAGGTTCTGCGTTTCGGCCGCGTCGGCGAATGGACGGTGCTCACCGCCGGGCCCGAGAAACTTGCGCTTTCGACGCAGCTTATCGGGAGCATTCGTGCGCAAGGACGTCCGGCCAAACCGTCGGGTGCGTGGCTCGATGGTGACTTGAACCTGTCACGTGTGCGCGGCTGGCTGCCGATCCTTACGGGATTTGAAAATCTTCCGATGGCACATTTTTCGTTCAGCAACCGCGCCGATTTCGTGCGCACGCTGGTGACGTTGGATTTTCCGAAGGCCCACAATTGGAAACCCGAGCCGTGGCGAATACCCACAAACAGCATTTTCGATCCATTGATTTCCTTCGTTGCCGTTCGTGGGATCGCGCCGGTGCTGGATTCGATGCCGGAGATCAAGCAAGTGGGATGGTCGCCAACGCCCAACCAGATCACCGGCTGGGCCATGCGCCAATTGCCATTCCAATTTACCTACGTTGCACCCACGCGCGACGTTACCAATCAGTTGAAGCGCGCAGCCCCCGCCGTGAGATCCATCATTCAAAAGGGACACACAAATTGGATCGGCGGTCTGGTCCAGGACACGAACAATGGGAGCCTTCGCTGGAGTGGTTTGCCGCTCGCGACTCCCCGCCTCGGCCCGCTGCGCAATCAGTCGGATTTTGTATCATTCGAGATGTTCCCGCTGGCCGCGACCAAAGCGCCCGCGCCGCACGAACTCTTTCAGCAGATCTCACGTGACAACCTCGTGCTCTACGATTGGGAAATCACCGAGGAAAGGATTCCGAGTTGGAGGCAGTTCTATCAAATCGCCGAGATCATGACCCGCCGAACACTGTCGTCGACGAACCTTCCCAGCGCGCGTTGGGTGTCCGGCATGATGCCGAAACTGGGTGAAGCCGTCACCGAAGTGACTGTGACATCGCCGACCCAGATGACGCTGGTGCGCAAGTCGCACCTGGGATTGAATGCGTTTGAAATGATCACACTCGGCCGATGGGTGGAATCGACAAATTTTCCGGCATTCGGAGCGTTCCTTCCACAAGGCCCGCGACCACTACATCCGCCTCCAGCCAGGTAATGCTGAAGCTCGGCGTCAACATCGATCACGTCGCCACGATTCGTGAGGCGCGCTATCGCGCCACCGGCGCGGGCGAACCAGATCCCGTCGTGGCGGCTCTGGAATGTGAAGCTGCCGGCGCACACGGAATCACGGCCCATCTTCGCGAGGACCGCCGCCACATCCAGGATCGAGACGTGTGGAATTTGCGTGAACGCATCCGCACTCGACTGAATCTCGAGATGGCGAACGCGCCCGAGATTGTCGCGATCGCAGCGAAGTTGCGGCCCCATATCATCTGCGTTGTTCCAGAGCGGCGTCAGGAAGTGACGACCGAGGGCGGGCTCGATGTGGCAGGGCAGGTGACTGCATTGACGGAAACCCGTCAGCGGATGAACGCCGCTGGAATTGATGTCAGCTTGTTCATCGCGCCGGATCTGGCGCAGGTCGAAGCTTCAGCGAGAACCGGCAGCCAGTTCATCGAACTTCACACGGGCGCTTTCGCAGAACATTTTCACGACGCGCGGCGACGCGACGCGGAATTGAAGCGACTCATTGACGCCTCCGAACTCGCGCACCGGTTGGGTTTGCAAGTGAATGCGGGGCACGGATTGAACTACGAGAATTTGTCCACGGTGCTGCGCGTTCCGCACCTGGTGGAGCTGAACATCGGTCACAGCATTGTCAGCCGCGCGGTGTTCGTCGGGATCACGGCAGCAGTTCGCGAGATGCTGTCGTTGATGAAGAGTTACTGAGTTGGTTCGAGTGCCAGCGGCGGGCCAAGAATGATGTTCGCAACGATGGCGGCACGGAGCTGCCGCGGATTTCTCACCATCTTGATCGCGTCGTAGGCGGTTTCAGAACGGATGGTCGGACGCGTGCCGATGGTTGCCACGTGGCGTTGGGTCACATCGTGAAGCTGTCGAGCCACGCGTTCGTGCAAATGGGATGCCTTTTCGTATCGTTCGCTTGATTCCGACAAACCTGCCCGCGGCTGAAAGTGTGCCTCCGCCAGCGGCGGCGGTGGCGGAAGGTACACTTTGAATCCCTCGTCCTCCTCGGAAACCGGCGGTGGCGGAATGTAAACGAGCGGGGGCGGCGCTTCGCGGGGAATCGGCGGTGGCACGGGGCGATTTTCGAGTGCCTCGCGCAGTTCTTCCTCCCAGCTCTTTCGGCGAGGTTCCGGACGCGGTTGCTGCGGGCCGCGCGGCAAGTCAGCGTAATCATCCGCCGATTCAGCCCGTGCCTTGTTCTTCAGCCACGTCGCCAACAGCGCGAAGGCAATGAAGATCAGGATCGGGATCCAACTCCCACCTGCCGCGAAGAAGATCATGGGGTTGATTGACCTTTGTTCGACGCTCCCGCCGTGCCGGCAATGCTGTCGCGCATGGAGGTATCCGCCTGCACGTTTTTCATGCGGTAATAATCCATCACGCCGAGGTTGCCAGAGCGGAAGGCTTCGGCCATCGCCATGGGCACTTGCGCTTCGGCCTCGACGACGCGCGCACGCATTTCCGAAACGCGCGCCACCATTTCCTGCTCGGTGGCGACGGCTGCGGCGCGGCGAACTTCCGCGTGCGCCTGGGCAATGAGCTTGTTCGCTTCGGCTTGCTCGGCCTGCAATTTCGCGCCGACGTTTTCACCCACATCAAGGTCGGCGATGTCGATGGAAAGAATTTCAAACGCGGTGTGTGAATCGAGCGCCTTGTCCAAAACCGTTTTCGAAATGCGGTCAGGATTTTCGAGCACGTCCTTGTAACTGTTGGCGCTGCCGATGGTCGTGACGATGCCTTCGCCGACGCGGGCGATGATGGTTTCTTCCGTCGCACCGCCGACGAAGCGGTCCAGGTTCGTGCGCACGGTGACGCGCGCCTTGGCTTTGATCACGATGCCGTCCTTTGCCACGGCGTCGATGGTGGTTTTGCCGGAGGCCGCCGCTGGACAGTCGATGACTTTTGGATTCACTGATGTCTTCACCGCTTCCAAAACTGTCTTGCCCGTGCCTTTCGTCGCGAGATCGATGGCGCACGCTCGGTCAAAGTCCAGATGGATGCCGGCTTTCTTGGCCGCGATCAGCGCGAGCACCACCATCTCGACGTTTCCGCCGGCGAGATAGTGCGCGGAGAGATTGTCGATGGTGAGCGGCAGGCCGGACTTCACGGCCGTGATGCGCGCATCCACAATCATGCCGACGGAGACGCGCTGGAGGCGTAGTCCGATCAGTTCGCTGAACTTCACGGGCGCGCCCGAGAAGAACGCACGAATCCAGATGCTCGCGAAGGTGGCGATCACAATGATGATCACCAGCGTCACGATTGCGAGCACACCACCCCCAATCATGTAGAGCGGTGAAATTGGAAATTCAGCGAGCATGGGATGGTTCATAATTCAGGTTGATGGTTGCGTTACAGTTTGGTTGAGAGTGCGGACGACGACACGCATGCCTTCGACGGCGACGACTTTGATCGGCGTGTGGCGATCGATCATGCCGCCTTCGGTGACGACATCGACGCGCTTGCCGTTGATCAATGCCGTTCCGCTGGGTCGCAACGGCGTCAGCGCGGTGCCGGTTTGATTCACCAGTTCCGGGCGCTCGGTGTTGATGTCGCCGACGGTCTCGTTGGATGTGAACATTTTTGCAAAGCGCGTATGAGGAAGAATCTTCAGCCACAACATCGTGCCCGTTGTAAGGCCCACGGTGACGCCCACGAGAACCAATGAGCCGGTGCGCGGCCCGAGATTCACGTAGGCGGCGATCACGCTCGCGATGAGGCAGAGCAAGCCGAGAGCGCCCGCGACAAGCCCCGGCAACACTGTTTCAAGCAGCAGAAGGATTGCGCCAACCGCGATCAGGGTAATGACCACCTCCATGGCCCGCAGTCTATGCGGGAGCGCGAGTGCAGCAAGTGGAATAACCCGAAAGCAATTCCAGCGGGGCGACCCAGGAGCATGGAAGGCCGAGCCGCGCTCGAAAGCCCTCAAATGTCGAAGCTGGCGCCCGACTGTTTCTGACCGGCGTGGTCGGCCTTGCTCATGATTTTCACTTTTACTTCCTCGGGCACCACGAGTGAGCCCGGCGGGACGCTGTGCGTAAGAAACACATTTGCTCCCACCGTGCTGCCTTCGCCCACGACCGTGTCCCCGCCCATGATCGTGGCGCCGGCATAAATCGTGACGCGGTCCTCGATGGTTGGATGCCGCTTGCGCCCGCGCAACTTCTGCCCCGCCGAAAGCGAACTCGCGACGAGTCCCACGCCCTGGTACATCTTCACGTGATCGCCGATCTCGGTGGTCTCGCCCACCACTGTGCCGGTGCAATGATCCACGAAGAAGTGCGATCCGATTTTCGCGCCGGGATGCAAATCCATTCCCGTTCGGCTGTGTGCCCATTCGCTCATGATGCGCGGAATCAGCGGAACGCATTTCTTGTACAGCTCGTGCGACAGTCGATGTACCGCCACCGCTTCGACAAACGGATACGCCACGATCACTTCCTCTTTGCTCAACGCCGCAGGATCGCCGTTGTAAGCGGCTTCGGCGTCGGTCTGCAGGAGATCTCGAATCTGCGGAAGGTTCGACAGAAACTGGAGCGTCAGCTCGCGACCGAAAGGTCGCAGCTCCTTCTTCGCCAATCCTTCCGGCGGGCGATACTCAAGGCTCTTGTAGATTTCGTCTTCCAGCCTGCCGAGCACGGAATCCAGCAACGACGCCGTTTCGACCTTCAACTCAGACGAGTGAATCACCTTGTCGTGAAAGAACCCTGGAAACAGCAGCCGCAACAGATCGACCGTGATGGCACACACCGCCGTCTTGCTCGGAAGATTTTTGCCATCAAGATGATTGATGCCGCCAGCGCGCGCGTAGGACGCGAGCAATTGATCGGTGAGTTGTGTGACCGTCACGTTCACGGGCGCAGTATTCGCACGCGATCCCGTGAGCGAAAGGGAAAAGTCCAGAACGGCGAAGCTGGTACGAATCAGTTGAAATGGGGAGCGCGCCCGCCCCGGGTGCGGTTCGACGCGCCCCGCGTCGAACTGTCCGCGCCGGACGTCCCCGAACGAAATGGTTCGTCCGGCCTGTCCCAAAATGGCGGGCGAGGCGTCCGCTAACACACGTGTCGCCCGTCACGATGGCATCAGCCTCTGCGGCTGCGGCGCAGGCGAGGACATGGACATCGTCAGGATCGCGCAGTTCGGCAGGCGGAATAATTCTGGCGGGCATCTTCAACTTGATGACCGCCAGTCTCACGCCGTGGCATAAACGCCAGCATCCCGCTCAGGGTAGCTCTCGAAGATATGCTCGAAGAGGGCGGAACACTTTTGTTCGTAGAGCGGCTTGTCGTAGGCGCGGGGCAGGCCTGTGTCGAGCACGTCCTCGATGGTGAGCTTGAGTTGGGATCGGGCGGAGGACTTCTGCCGCCAGTTCAGGACAAGCAGCGCTTTCAGCTTCGTGAGCAGGTCGCGAGCGACTTTCTTGACTTCGGCGCGTTCCTCGGAGCTCAGTTCGGGCGCGGGGCGCGTGAGGATGTCGAGGATGACCAGTTCTTCCTCGGTCATTTTTTCGCGGACGTGGCGTTGCTGTTCCTCGCTCAAGCTGCGGCTCAGTTTCAGCAATTCCTCGAACAGTTCCTCGAACTTCTCCGCGAAGTCGGCGCGGGTCTTGTTCAGGCGAATCAACTTTTCCAACTGCGCGCGGATGGCGGCTTTCAAGACTTCGAGGTCGGTGTTCTTGTGCTTGGATGCCTTGAACTTCGACGCCAGAGCAGCGAAATCAATCTTCGACAGGTCCATCACGGGCGCGGGCTTTTCGCGCATGGCCACGCCCTCGATGGACTCATCCAGCAACTTGGCGATGCCGCCCATGACTTCGGTGATGTCAGCGGGGTTGGGATTGAGCTTGGCGCGGATGGCGTCGGCAATGGCGGTAATGCAGGCCACGCGACCGGCGAACTCCAGGGCCGCCGGGTCGGGCTTCACCGCGCAGTAAAGCGTTTGGACGATGCGCTCGTGGCCGAAGAATTCACGCCGCAGCGTGTCGGGCGAAATCAGGGCGTTGACCGCATCATCCACCCGCTGCAACCGCTCCAGACTGCCAGCGGCGAGTTGCTTGATGGCTGGGAGAATGACCTGGCGCGTGGCGCAGAAAGCCGTTGCTTGCTCCACTGCCTTGCGCAAATCCGCGACCAGCTTCTGCTTGTCCCGCACCGGGTTCTTGCCTCCTTTGCCCGCGCCGTAGATGGCGAGCGCCTTTTCCAGCGAGGCGAAGACGTTGGCGTAATCCACGATCATGCCGCTGTGCTTGCCGGGGAACACGCGGTTCGCGCGTGCGATGGTCTGCATCAACGTGTGATTGCGCATCGGCTTGTCGAGATACACGGTGGAACAACTCGGCGCGTCGAAGCCGGTCAGCCACATGGCGCACAGGAACACAATCCGCAGCGGGTCTTTGTCATCCTTGAACTTCTCGTCCAGCGCCTCGTCGTTCATCCGCTGGCGATGCGGCAGGATGTTGAGGCCGCGCGCCTTCATCTGTTCAATCTCGTTCTGATCGGGGGACACGATTAGCGCCATGTCGGTCGTCGCTGGTGAGGATGTGGTATTGCCGGCTCAACTCCCGTTCGAGCTTCGCTTCCTGCTCCGGATCGAGTTCCGCCGCCTCGATGAGGTTGTAAATGTCCTCGTTCAAGTCCGGGTTCACCAACTGCAACTCCGGCATGCGGTTCTCGTAGAAGAGCGGCACAGTCGCGCCGTCCTCGACGGATTGCTGGAAGTCGTAGATGGAAACGTAGTCGCCGAAGACCTCCTTTGTCCGTTCTTCACCCGCGATGAGCGGCGTGCCGGTGAAGGCGAGGAATAACGCCTTGGGCAACGCCGCGCGCATGTTCAGTGCCAGCGTGTCGTATTGGCTGCGATGCGCCTCATCCGTCAGGACAATCACGTCGGGCCGGTCACAGAGCATTTCTGGCGTCTGGAATTTATGCACGAGCGAGAAGACGTAGCGATGATTCCCGCGCAACAACTCCCGCAAATGCGCGCCGCTCGCGGCGTGGCACTCGTCGCCCTCAGCTTCACTCACCGCGCCGCACGCCTTGAACGTCTTGGCAATCTGGTCGTCCAGTTCCACGCGGTCGGTGGCGACCACGAATGTCCAGTTGCCCGCCACCTTGCGCAGCACCTTCTGCGCGAAGAACACCATCGAGTAGGATTTCCCCGAACCTTGGGTGTGCCAGAACACACCCACGCCGTTCGGATTGACGGCGACGGACCGCAACGATGGCGATTGTCGCTTTCCGACTGTAGCAGCCGAGGTAACGAGGCTCTGATCTCCGCTCTTGGAAGTTTGAGCCTCCTCACGTCGGCTGCTACCACGGATTTGGAGCATCGAGGCGATGGCGTTGTTCACCCCGAGGAACTGGTGATTCTGCCCGATGATCTTCACCAGCCCCGCCTTGTGCTCCGAGAACAGCGTGAAATTCTCCACCAGGTCGAGCAGGCGCGACTTGTCGCATGTCCCGCGAAGCATCACCTCCAGCGACACCCGGCGCGGCTCGTCCTCGCGCTCGATGCGTTGAGCGCCAGTCCGGCTCGGACCTCGAAGAACCGCTCCCAATCCGCCGTGAGCGAGCCGACGCGGCTGTCCGTGCCGTTCGAGGCGAGGAGCAGCGCGTTGAACACGAACAGCGCCGGGATGCCGTTCTGCGGGTGCTTGTAGCTCGTCAGGTTTTCGTCGAACGCCGCGCGCGCGGGCACGCCGGGCTGCTTCAACTCGATGACCACCAGCGGCAAGCCGTTGACGAAGGCCACCAAATCCGGGCGGCAGGTGTAGAGCGCGCCCGTCACGCTGAACTGGCTGACCAGCAGGAAATCATTGTTCGCCGGATGCTCCCAATCAATCACCCGCAACCGCTCCGTCTTCTGCCCGCCGCGCTGCTTGTCCGGCACGGAAACTTTGATGCCCTCTTTGAGCAGCAAGTAAACTTCGCGATTCGCCGCGGCGAGACTCATGGCCGAACGGTCGCGGGTCAACTCATCCACGGCGGCGGCAATGGCCTCGGGCGGCAACGCGGGATTCAACCGCTCCAACGCCGCGCGCAACCGCCCAACCAACACCACCTCGCCGCTCGTCTCGCGACCGAGTGTGCCGTCCGTGCCAAACACTTCCTCCTGCGCCGACACCGTCTCCCAGCCAAGCTCTGCGAAAAGAGCGACGGCGGGCTGCTCGACAAGTTGGTCTTCAGTGTAGGCGTGGGGCACGGTTCAGAGTATCTCCAGTTGCTCCCCGGCTGGCGGATGCGGAGGGGCAGCACCCCGATGATGTGTCTCCAGCCTGTGATCGGATATGCTCTTCCGGACATCCAATTCGATCCAGTCGAATTTCCGATACTGCTCCCTTTCGTCGAGCCGTCGGAATGGCACCGGATGCAGCCGCACCCATGAGCCATCTTCGCGAATTCCCGCCGTGCAGACCGTCTCACCATGCTTCCGCGACAGCGTCGGGTAGGTCTTGACCGTGATAAGAATGCGCTCCTTGGCCATGCGTCCCTTTCGCCAGTCACAGGTGATGCGCCCGTAGATTCGCGCCGCTCATCTGCTCGAGCGCCTCAGCCACGCAATGCCGGTGACACTGGCACGATTGGGCTTCGTAACACGCCAGCGCCACGCGCTCGCCTTGCTCAATCCATCCGCGAATCTTCGACAGCGGTGCTCCTTGCTTAGGCAAATCGTGCCGCTCGTAGTGGGCGAAAAGCGCATCGTAATCCGCCTGCGTCTCCAGATTCCGCCGCTCGTCCGATGCGATGCCCAGTTCCGGCAAATGCTCGTAACGGATGCCCACGCCTTCGCACGCCTTGGTCAGCGTGCCCTTCGAGAATCCATACTTCCGGCTCAACGGATTTCGCCGCACATCGCACAGGACCGTCACGCCCGCGCGCAGCAACTCGTTCAAATAGTTTTCGAGACTGCGGCCCTCGTAGCCAATCGTCACGAGGCCCGCCGGTTGCCGCTTCGGTCTGGCCGCCGCAATGCGCGCCAGCGCCTCCGGTTCAAGCCGCAGCTTCTCCAGGATTTCGCTGCGCGTCGCGTAGTAGGGATGCCGGCGATACTGCTCGGTAATCAATGCGTTGCCGCGCAGTTTGGAATGTCGGCGGCAAAACCCCGCCACCCGCAACGGCTCAACCGCCTGCCTCCGCGCCGCCGTGCGACCCGGCTCGGTCAGCTTCCAATTCTGGTCATCGTCCTCCAGCAATCCTTCCGCAATCAGCTTCCGCTTGTCCGCATAGGACGTGAACGAAAAGCCGCCGAACTTGTAAGGCACGAACTCATAGGTGGGCGCGGTCTCGCATTCCCGCGTGTAAAGGAACAGCAGCTTCTGGAAATCCGTGTGGCCCACCGGCTCGCCGATTGCGTCCAGCAAGGTCAACAGCAGCCGTTGGCGTTCAAATAGCATGGCTCAGGATAAACCGGTTGGGACGGACAAAGCAACCTGCCCCGACAGCAGACGCGGCAGCAGCAGGTCGCGGGTCAATTCATCAATGTCCGCATCAATCGCCTCGGGTGGCAACGCATCTTGGCCCATGCGGCTCGCATTCAATTTCTCCAACGCCGCGCGCAACCGCCCCACCAACACCACCAAGCTGCGCAACCTCAACCCGGCCTGCCGGCCACCCTTCTCCCAGTGGGAGAAGGGCCGGGGATGAGGGTGCGGCAATGCCGATTGCTCCGCGAACAACCCGATGGCGGGCTGCTCGACGAGTTGGTCTTCGGTGTAGGCGTGGGGCATGGCGATTTATGCCAGAGTCAAAAAGTCGGCTAGTGTAGTGTCTCACAAACGACTGGTGTTATTTTTGTTCGGGATTGCAAGCGATTGAGCAGTTTTGCCAATGAAATTACGCAAGTATAACTCCATCCAATTGAGAGACACTACACTAGTATCTCAGTGAACTCGTGGTGGTCTGCTCCATTCTCAGCGTATTTCTCAGCGCGCCTAATTTGGTCGGCGTTCATCTGTGTCCAATAGAACTCAAGGACTTCACCCGTGCCCTTTGATGTGGCGATGGATATTTCGCGCTTCGCGTCGCAAGTGTCGGTCAGAACAACCGCTGCCCCTCCCGTGATGTGAGGCGTAATGACCTCCAACAGGATGTAATTCTCGGGCGCTCGCTTGCGCGTCACGTAGGCTTTCTTGCCAGCTTGCCGCAGCGTTTGAACCTGCGTGACGTTTTGGCCGTGTTCGGACGTTCCCAAATCAGAATCAAGAAGCAAACCCCAAGGGATATTGAACTGCTCAGCGATGCGTTTTGTTATCCAGTGCTTCAACAACCCGCAACCGCCAATTGAGACCGGAAGAATACCGCGCTCCTCCAAGGTTGCCGCGATATGGCCGCCTGCCTTGAGTTGGTCTGCGGTGTGGCGAAGAAACACAATATCCGACGGCCCTTCGACCCTGCCGCGGCACCTTCGCCTGCGCGGCGTACGGGCCGACGCGGGCTTCTGTCTGCCCGAACTGCTGGCCTTGTGGGAACAACTGAAAATGCCCTATGTGGTGGTCGCGTCCCTGAGCCAGCCGATTCAAAAAATCATCAAAGGTGATCTGAAGTGGACGGCATTTTTACGGACGCGGGCGTGGGCACGGAGTTGGTGGCCTGATACAAGGGTGTCGAATCACCGCCCTGCGATCGTGTCGCTCAGTATGCGGAATCGTCATGCAATTGCGCTTGGGATTTGTGCGTGTTTTACATTGTAGAATGTCTGCGCGACGATGCATATTGCGCTATGAGTTCAATGAGATTGTTCTCTCTCTCTCTCTCTCTGCTGTTTCACGCCTGCCTCCACCACTTCGGCGCAAACCCTGAAGCTGCTCGACCTGACGAATAGCGTGTGGCGTTACGAGGCGAGCGGTGGCGATCCCGGCGCGGCATGGGTTGCGACGAACTACAATGACTCGACGTGGACCTCGGGACTTGGGCTTTTCGCGTTTGAGGAGATGGCCGCAGTGGCAACGAACACTCACACAACGCTCCCACTCACCGGAACCAACGGAGCGCCCATCACCACATGGTATTTCCGTACACAATTTCAGTACGATGGTTCGTTAAAGACCCCGTTCCTGATTCTCTCCAACATCGTGGATGACGGCGTCGTCTTTTATCTGAACGGTTCCGAGATCGCACGTTTCAACATGTCTTACGGTTTGATTCGCTCCACGAATCTCGCCAGCAGCGCAGCTCAGGAAGGCGTTTATCAGCTCATCGAAAAGCGTGCGACGAATCTCGTCATTGGAGACAACGTGCTGGCCGTCGAGGTTCATCAGCAATCCACCAACAGCGCTGATGTGGTGTTCGGAGTCGCGTTGTTCGTGGACGCGACGACCAATGCCGGCACGATGAATTACGACTTTGAATCACGGCCCAACAACTTCGTGCGCTCGGCGACGCTGTTGACGAACGGACAGTTCCTGCTTGGCGGCGGATTCCGTTCCATCAACAGCAATTCCGTCGCAGGGCTCGCGCGGATCGATCGACTCGGGCGTGTGGATGAAACATTCCGCGGTGGCACGAACCTGATTCTCACAAACGGATTGAACATCGATGTGCATCCGTCGCTCGTGGACGGCGGCAAAATTTACGCTGGAGGTTCGTTCATCGGGCCGCTGAGAACGAACGTCGCGCGGCTCAATTGGGATGGCTCGCTCGACACGACTTTCGTCCCGGCGGTTCCCAATGGCCGCGTGCGTGCGGTCGTGCCGCAGCCGGACGGCAAGGTCATCATCGCGGGAGAATTCACCGCCGTCGCGGGCTCGCCTCGCGGTTACATTGCCCGGCTGAACAGCGACGGCTCGCTCGACACGAATTTCGCCAATGCCAGCGGATTTGATGGGCGCGTCCGAACAGTGGCGTTGCTCGATGATCAGAAAATTCTCGTCGCGGGACTTTTCACAAGTTTCGACGGTGCGCCGGGGAAAAACATCGTCCGCCTCACCGCCAGCGGCACGCGCGACAACACTTTCGGCATCGGCCAGGCAGGCGCGGATGGCGAGGTGTAATGCCTGGTGCGTGTGGATAATTCTTTCTACATGGGCGGTGATTTTACGTCCGTGGATGGCGGGGCGGCGGGGCGGTTGGTGCGCATGAATGCAGACGGCGTGCGCGATACGAGCTTCAACGTTGCGGCGGGATTTTCGGGCGGCCCCGTATATTCATTGACGGAACAATTCGACGGGCGGTTGATCGTGCATGGCGGATTCACCAGCTACCGCGCCATCACAAACACGCCTTACATCGTGCGTCTTTGGCCTGAGGGTTCTTACGACAGCAGTTTTCACTCGCCCAACGGCGGCAACACGATTCTGGCCACGGCGCTCGCACCGGATGGGCAGATTCTAATTTGCGGTCTATTTGGTACACAGTATGACGGCCATAGCGCCATGGTTCTGGCTCTGTTGCACGGCGATGGCCCGCCTCGAATCACGACCGCCAAAGCCGGCAACTCGTTCACGTGTGCATGGCCTGATGTCGCGACAGTCTTCTCGATGCAACAAAGCTTCAGTGCGTCGGGACCATGGGCGAATGCTCCGGCTGCCGTGAATCACGTTGGACGTAGTTTCGTGATAACGAATAGCCCCGCAACGGATACGCGTTTCTTCAGGCTCGCCGCGCCTTGACGGGTACGATAGCCAGTCGTCGCGTAATATTCGGTTTTCAACCGCGCATGAATGGCGTTTACTCGCCGCGTGATTTCACCTCCCAATTCCAAGCCGGCGCTCGCTTTGTTTCGTGCGATTGCATTGTGGGCTGCTTCGGGCATTTGCGTCGCATGTTCCCGCGGGGCCGAGCCGGTGGTTCGCGACGGACTCTTCCTTTGGTTTGATGTCGCGCAACAAGCCGCCGCGCGCCAGAGCGCGTCACTGCCAGCGATTCGGCACCTTCAGCCGGTTGATTTTCTACTCGATGCCGTGTCTGGCGAACGCGCCCAGCAACTCGCCCATGATCGCCGTCCGGTATTTAACGCGGAAGACAACGCCGCGTTCGTGAAGTTCGACGGCAAGGACGACTTTCTCGCGCTCACCGGTTCGCGACGTGGCGTTCGGGAATTGACGGTGTTCCTTCTCGCTGCGCCGAAGGCGAACGCTGGAAGTTTCTGCGGACTTTTCAGCACGGCTCAGATTGGGAAGAACGATTACACCACCGGACTGAACTTCGACTTCGGTCCCACCGCCACGAAGGAGATCAGTGTGCTGAATGTCGAGTCGGCCGGCGCCACGGGTTTTCGCGATCTGCTCACACCTGGATTCTTCAATGCGGTCGAGCGGCCGTTCGGTGACTTCCATGTGTTCACCGTTCGCTCACGTGTTGGGAAGAAAGGCGTGGAAGTTTTTCTGGATGGCTTCAAAGGCGGCGAACGTGATCGAGCCGATTCCACGATTGCGCTCGACGAGATTGCGATCGGTGCGCGGCTTTACTCCAACGATCCAAGCCAGCCGCCGTCCGCTCAGGGATCGTTCGACGGCGCGATTGCCGAGGTGCTGGTTTACAACCGCGCACTGAAGGACGAAGAGCGCCGGGCGGTGGAACAATCGTTGCTCGGCAAAACAGTTCCACTCAACGGTCTGCTGCTCGGCGCGAAAGGACACGCGCTTGAAACGGTGAAGGACGCGCCGCTGGTGCAGATGCTCGCTCCCGGATTCACCGTTCACGAGTTGCCGCTGAAGATCAGCAACCTCAACAACGTTCGTTATCGCCATGACGGAAAGCTCATCGCGCTCGGCTACGACGGGCGAATCCACATTCTCACCGACACGGATGGCGACGGGCTTGAAGACAAAAACGAGTTGTTCTGGGATCAGCGAACATTGCGCGGGCCGCTCGGTATCGCGCTCACGACGAAGGACGATCCGCGCGGCGATGGCGTGTTCGTTTGCAGCAAGGGAAAGGTTTCTTTCATCGTCGATACGAACCGCGATGGCCGCGCGGATGAAGAGCGCGTGATCGCGACGGGCTGGCCCGAGATCCCGCAGAACGTCGATACGATCGGACTGGCGGTTGATCCGAAGGACGGCTCGATTTACTTCGGTCTGGGCTGCGCGAATTATGCGGACGCCTACCTCATGGACAAAGCGACGGGCCAGTCGCGCTACGATATCAAGAGTCTCCGCGGGACGATCCAGCGGCTGAGCGCCGACTTCAAAACACGCGAAACGATTTGCACCGGCGTGCGCTTCACTTGTGCGCTGGCGTTCAATCGCGCCGGTGATTTGTTCGCGAGCGAGCAGGAGGGCGCGACGTGGTTGCCGAATGGAAATCCGCTCGACGAGTTGCTGCACATTCAGCGCGGGAAACACTACGGCTTTCCGCCGCGTCACCCGAAGCATCTGCCGGACGTGCGCGATGAACCGGCGGTCAGTGAATACAGCCCGCAGCACCAAAGCACGGTCGGCATGGTGTTCAACGACGGAGTGAACGGCGGGCCGAATTTCGGTCCGGCGCATTGGGATGGCGACGCGCTGTTGTGCGGAGAATCACGCGGGAAAATCTGGCGAACGAAGCTCGCCAAGACGCCGCTCGGCTACGTCGCGCAGAATCATCTCATCGCGTGTCTCGGCATGTTGACGATCGATGCGTGCGTCAGTCCGCAGGGGGATTTGGTTGTGGCGTGTCATAGCGGGCCGCCCGACTGGGGAACGGGTCCCGCTGGTGAAGGCAAGATTTTCAAAATTCGTTACGTGGGACGAACCGTGCCGCAGCCCGTGCGGGCGTGGGCCGCGGCCTCGGATGAGTTCCGCATCGCATTCGATCGTCCGCTCGATCCCGCCGAGTGGGCGAAGGCCAAGACTGCGGTGAGGATCGAAGCCGGCGAACACGTTCGCGCCGGCGATCGCTTTGAAGTCATTCGCCCCGGCTATCAGGTTGTGCGTGATCAAATGGTCGCGCCGCGCCGCTGGATCGATGTGCTTGGACTGAGTTTGACTGAAGATCGCCAGACTATCGTGTTGCGCGTGCCGCGCCAAACGGCGCCGGAGCACTACTCAATTTCGTTACCCACGCCGCAAAGTTGGAAGCAAAGCGGTGGCATCACTCAGCACCCGCAGATCGACATCGATCTGGCGCTGAATGGTGTTTCAGCTTCGGTGGAGGTGGACGGAAAACAACTCCGCACCATTCTGCCGCACCCGTCGCTTGCCGCATCGGCAACGCTCACGAAAGGTTCTGCGGAGCATGAGGCATTCTTGAAGGCAGCCAACAATCCGAGCGCAAAGCTCACGCTTCATTTTTTTGCCGACACCGCGAATCCATTTGTCCCCGCCGTGCAACCCGGCTCAAAGCTCGACTGGGACATGGCGACAGACGCATTCGCATCGAATAAATTTTCTGTCCGCACCGATCCCGGTGCTGAACTGCGTTCGGATGATTCTGCGTCGAATCGTTTCCGTCTCGTGACACTTACTGGAACCACGAATTCAGCCAACGGATTGTTTCTGACCGACGGCGATCTTCAGCGTCCGCTTTCGACTGTGAAACTGCGCGTGCCGTGGGCCGTTGAATCGAAACGTGGCGCTGCGGATGCATTCGCCAAAGCGCGCACAGACGTGAAGGGTAACTGGCTTCGCGGACGGCGCGTGTTCTTTGGCGATGGCGGTTGCGTGACGTGCCACACGCTCCGCGGCGAGGGGACGGTGTTCGGCCCCGATCTCTCGAACCTCGTGTTCCGTGATCGCGAGTCGGTGTTGCATGACATCCTTGAGCCGAGCGCCACGATCAATCCTGACCACACGGGCTCGCTCGTGACGTTTGTGGACGGCACCGAGCAGCCTGGCCTCGTGCGAACTTTGAACGAAACGAAGCTTGTGCTGGCGCTGCCCGCGAACGCGCAACGTGACGTCCCGCGCGCGATGGTGAAGCGCATCGAGCCGATGAAGACTTCGCTCATGACGGCGGGACTTGGCGATCATTTGACGAAGGAACAGATCGAAGACCTGCTCACGTTCCTGCTCGTTAATCCTCTGGAAGCCGCGCCGATCACGCGCACGGATCCGCCGATTCCGGCGCCTCGCCGCATGGCGGAAATCATCGATGTGCTCGGCTCCGCTCCCCGTGCGCCGCGTGAGCCGGCACCGCTGAGAATTCTTCTTTGCTCGGGTCCGAAGGATCACGGGGTCGATGAACATGATTATCCATTGTGGCTCGATCGATGGTCGCGGCTGCTCGCGCTCGCGGAGAACGTGACGGTCAGAACGTCAGTTGGCTTTCCGACGGCGGAGCAACTGGCCGCGGCGGATGTGGCGGTTCTTTACAACGCGAACCCCGATTGGAACGCGGAGAAGGCGCGCGCGCTGGATGATTTTCATCAACGCGGCGGTGGAGTCGTGTATCTCCATTACGCCGTCGATGGGGGAAAGGATCCGGCGGGAGTCGCCGAACGCGCGGGGTTGGCGTTCACGCTCGGGTCGAAGTTTCGTCATGGCGAATTCGATCTCGTCTTCGCAAACAAAGAGCACCTGATCACGCGCGGGTTCCCGTCGCTGCACTTCACGGACGAAACTTACTGGAACATGCGCGGCGATGTTTCGCGTTTGAATATTCTCGGCACGTCAGCCGAAGACGCTGCGCCGCGTCCTGAACTCTGGACCTTGGAACGCGGGAAGAGCCGCATCGTGGGCTGTATCCCGGGTCACTACACTTGGACCTTTGATGATCCGCTGTTCCGCGTGCTCGTGTTGCGCAGCATTTGCTGGGCGGCGAAACAGGAGAACGTGGATCGCCTCGCCGAGCTCGCGTTGGTCGGTGCGAGAGTCGCCGGAGAATGAAACGGGGACTCCTTTTGCTGCTCGTCGCGGTGTGGACCGATGCGCTCGGGGCGGAGCGAGCATTGCTGCCATCATTCTTCAAGCCTCCGCAGGAATTCGTGAACAACTTGGGCGCTTATCGTTCACCACTCCTTTTCCGCGATGGAACGCGCGTGACGAACCTCGCGCAATGGCCTGCCCGCCGTGAAGAAATCAAACGCGAATGGACCGAACTCATGGGTCCATGGCCACCGGTCATCGATCGCCCCAAGCTCGAAATTCTTTCGACCACGAATCGCGAGTCGTTCACGCAACAACGCGTTCGTTTGGAAATCGCGCCACGACAGACGGGCGAGGGCTGGCTCCTCACGCCGGGCGGCAACGGGCCGTTCCCCGCCGTGCTCGTCGTGTTCTACGAACCGGAAACGAGCGTTGGGTTGAAGACGAATTCAACGCACCGAGACTTCGCGCTGCAACTCACTCGGCGCGGCTTTGTCACGCTCTCGATTGGCACGCCAGGCAGCAACGCGTGGAAGCCGGACATCGGTGCCGCGCAATGTCAGCCGCTTTCGTTTCACGCCTACGTGGCGGCGAATGCGTGGAACGCGCTGGCGAATTTGCCGGGCGTGGATCGCGGGCGCATCGGCGTCGTTGGCCACAGCTACGGCGGAAAATGGGCGCTCTTCGCGGGCGCGTTGTGGGACAAGTTTGCGGCGATTGCGGTGAGCGATCCCGGCATCGTGTTCGATGAGACGCGCAGCAACGTGAACTACTGGGAGCCGTGGTATCTCGGCCTCGATCCAACTGTGACACGCAAGCCGGGAATTCCGTCCGCGACGAATCCGCGCACTGGTGCGTATCGCGAGATGATCGCGCGCGGCCACGACTTGCACGAGTTGCACGCACTGGTGGCGCCGCGTCCGTTGCTCGTGTCCGGCGGTGCGGAAGACCCCGCGTCGCGCTGGATGGTTCTGAACCATCTGGTTGCGGTGAATCAACTGCTGGGCGACACGAATCGCGTCGCGATGACTACGCGTGCGCGTCACGATCCGAATGATGAATCGAACGCGGTGCTCGTTGCGTTCTTTGAGCATTTCCTCCGCGCGTCGCGTTAGCGACGATTCGAAGGTAGCCGTGGGTTTCAACCCTTGTCATTACCCACATCTTTTGGCTGGCCTTCTTGGAATCCTGAAAGGATTCGATCACTCAGCCCAGCGTTGCGCCGCCGGGGCGCTACGCTGGGGAAACCACCCGCATATTCATCAACCCTGAAGGGGATGCACGGCGTGACGGCGATTGAGCCTGCGGTCGGAAGATGCTGCAACCCTTTCAGGGTTGAGGCCACATTCGGGTGCGACCCAGGGTAGCCTCGCGGACTCGGCAACCCTGGGCTGAGGGCTCCAATCCTTTCAGGATTGAGCAATGACTCGCCGAATTGTGGGTAATGACAAGGGTTGAAACCCCCGGCTACCTTCGCATCGTCGCTAACGCGACGGGGACTCGTCGCGAGATTGGAAGCGATTCTCGACAGGCCGATGCGCGCCGCTACACTCCGGCGGCATGACCGAGAAAGGCTGCAAAGGTTGTGGCTGAATTAATCCCGGATTCCCCATGGAAAAACGCGTCACTGTCTCCTCCAAACTCAGCTTCGGCACGCAGGTCTGGCTTTCGCAAGTTGCCTTCGCGCACAGCCGCGTTGGCCTGATCTTCTACGCGATCTTCGTCGGCATACCGATTCTCGCGTTGACGAGCATCTCTGCACAACAGCGGAATGGCTATCGCACCCGGCGAATTGAATCGGCTTCGTCATCATGCCGGCGATACCGCTTCTGCTTCTTCCACTGGCCACGGCTTGGCACATCCGGCAGGCCAGGCGCAAGAACGCATGGCTCCGCGGATTGCTGACGTTTGTTATTACGAGGGATGAATTCGAAGCACATGGCGAAGGCTTCGATGTACGATTGGATTGGGATCTCCTCCAGCGGGTTATTGAGACGGGAAGTTACTTTCTTTTCTATGTCGGGCCAACCATGGCGCACATCGTTCCAAAAACTTCTTTATCCTCGCCGGAAGAGATCGAAACGATTCGAGCGATAGTCGCCGAGGCGCTTGGTTCGAAGGCGAAGTTGAAAACCGATTGACCCCAAAATACAACCAAGGCGAGCAACTCGCGTCGCTCGCCTTGGCGTGAATTGAATTTCGCTTCGCTTACGCGGCCTGGTCTTTGTCGGCCTTGGCCTGGAGCACGCGGGCGAGCTGGCTCGCGGGCGTGTTGAGCAGCGCGACGAGTTTCGTGGCCGGCGTGTTGAGCAGACCAAGGAACTTCGCGCGGAGCACTTCGAGCGGAGGCAGGTCAGCGAGGATGGTAATCGCCGCCGGTTCGATGCGCTGGTTGTTCAGGAAACCGAAACGGAGCTTCGGCTTCTCGAACTCGGACGCGAAGGTCTTGATGACTTTCGCCGCAGCGGACACATCGCGTTGTCCGGTGACAACGGCGAGCTGGCCGGTGAGGGTCGCGCCGGTGATGTCGGCGCCGGCTTCCTTGGCCGCGAGACGGAAGATGGTGTTCTTCACGACATGAATTTCGGCGCCCGCATTGCGGAGGCGTTTGCGGAGCTCGGTCATCGGTCCGACGCGAAGGCCGGTGTAATCGACAACGATGAAGAATGGCGATGAATTCAGGCGAGCGACGTATTCGCTCGAAATGGCTTGTTTCTCAGTACGCATGGTTTCGTCCTCAGGTAAAAGTTAATGGGTGACGTACTCGCGGGTGTCGATGCGCAGGCCGGGACTCATCGTCGCGGACAATGTGCAGCTCAACATGAAGACGCCTTTGACACTTGAAGGACGGGCCTTGGCCACGGCTTCGATGACGGCACGCGCGTTTTCTTCAATCTGCGCCGGAGGGAAACTGACTTTGCCTACGGGCACATGGATGTTGCCGCCTTTGTCCACCTTGAACTCGACACGTCCGGCTTTCACTTCCCTCACCGCTTTCGCAGTGTCGTCGGTGACGGTGCCGGTCTTCGGATTGGGCATGAGGCCGCGCGGTCCAAGAACCTTGCCGAGCTTACGCACTTCGCTCATCGCTTCAGGCGTGGCGACTGCTACGTCGAAATCGTTCCAGCCCTCGACGCATTTCTTGATCATGTCGTCGAAGCCGACGTATTCGGCGCCGGCGGCGCGAGCGGCATCGGCCGCCTGGCCTTTGGCGAAGACGAGGACGCGGACGGTCTTGCCGCTGCCGTGAGGAAGCGGAACGGTGCCGCGCACCATCTGGTCGGATTGTTTGGGATCGACGCCGAGCTTGAACGCGAGGTCGATGGTTTCGTTGAACTTCGCTTTGGGGAACTTGGCGAGTACGCCAACGGCGTCCTTGAGCGGATAGGCTTTGTTGGCTTCGACCAACTCAGCGCCCTTGCGATAACGCTTGCTGTGTAGTTGTGGCATTGTTGTTTTGCGGTGCTGGCGAATCCGAAGACTCTCCCGCGTTTTTGTTTGTTTCGGGTTTCGGGTTTTGAGTTGAACCACTCGGCCAACTCGCATTTTCGAAATTGAACTTCCCGCTTCCTGTTTTGGATTTCCGTTTCGATCAGCGCCGCGCGCCAACTCGAAACCCGAAACCCAAAACTCGAAACTTATTTGTCCAGAACTTCGATGCCCATACTGCGGGCAGTTCCGGAGATGACACGAAACGCCGACTCTTCAGTCGCCGAGTTCATGTCCTTGAACTTGAGTTTCACGATGTCCATCACCTGTTTGCGGGTGACCTTGCCCACTCTGTCCTTGAGCGGGTTCTTGGCGCCTGACGCGATGCCGGCGGCTTTCTTGAGCAGCGCGGACGCGGGTGGCGACTTCGTGATGAAAGTAAATGACTTGTCCTGAAACACCGAGATGACCACGGGAATGATCATGCCGGCCTGGTCTTTGGTGAGGGCGTTGAACTCCTTGCAGAAGCCCATGATGTTGACGCCGTGTTGACCGAGCGCAGGACCGACGGGCGGCGCGGGATTCGCCTGACCAGCCGGGATCTGCAATTTAATTTCGCCTGTTTTCTTCTTAGCCATACAAAAATTAGTTTCGAGTTTCGCGTTCCGAGTTTCGCGTCGATCCGCATTCCGTTAACTCGAAACGCGAAACCCGAAACTCAAAACTTCTCACGCCTTCTCCACTTGCCAGTATTCCAACTCGACCGGCGTGTTGCGGCCGAAAATGTTGACCGTGATCTTGAGTTTGCCGCGCTCGGGGTCGATCTCTTCGATCGCTCCGTTGAAGTTCATGAACGGCCCGTCCATGATCTTCACGTTCTCGCCGAGGGCGAACTGGACCTTTGGACGCTCGGTGTCTTCGCTGTCAGTAACCTGTTCCTTGATGACTGCCATTTCGTCTGGCGTCACCGGCACGGGACGATCACCACCGACGAAACCGATCTTGCCCGGCGTATCCTGAACGAAATACCACGGTTTCTCCATGATGCGCTTGTTTTCATCCAGAAGCACCAAGTCGATGTAAACATAGCCAGGGTGGAGCTTGCGCGTCGTGACGGTCTTCTTGCCGTTGCGCACGTCCACCACCTTTTCGACAGGCACGAGCACCTCTTTGATGAACTCGCCCATCTCCTCGGCCTTCATCCGCTTCTCGATGCTTTCCTTCACCTTGTATTCCTGGCCGGACAAGGTGTGGATGACGAACCATTGGCTTTTTCCGTTGCTCATGATCTTAGAATCCCGACGAAATCCCCTTCACGAACAGCGAGAGCACGACATCAGTGAGGAACGTGAACAGGCCGAGGCCGAGGATCGACAAAAGAACCACGAACGTCGAACCCTTCAGTTCATCGCGGCTGGGCCACGTGCATTTTTTCAGCTCTTCCTTGGTTTCCTGCATGTAGTTGGCAAGACGCAGCAATTGGCCCGTGCGCCAGAGCACGCCAAAGACGACGCCCACGACCACGACCCAAATCAGCAACTGAATATAAAAGTTACCTTTCACAAATTTCTTTCTGCGCTGGCGGAGAGGGAGGGATTCGAACCCCCGTTGGGCGTTAACCCAAAGCGGTTTTCAAGACCGCCGCGATAGACCACTCTGCCACCTCTCCACTCTCTTCGGCCAGGCTGGCACGGCGTGTAGGACTTGAACCTACAACCAACGGTTTTGGAGACCGCTACTCTACCAATTGAGCTAACGCCGTACTTTTGCCTTTCACTTTGATGTTTAGACTGAAATGCGGGGGAACGCTTTTCACGTCCCCCCGCTCAGGTCCAAAACGACAAATTACTTCATCACTTCGCTCACGCGACCTGCACCGATCGTGCGGCCACCTTCGCGAATGGCGAACCGTTGACCCTTTTCCATCGCCAACGGAGCAATCAGCTCGATGTCCACAGAAACGTTGTCACCGGGCATCACCATTTCCACGCCCTCCGGCAACATGCAGGTGCCGGTCACATCTGACGTGCGGAAATAGAACTGCGGACGATACTTATTGAAGAACGGCGTGTGACGGCCACCCTCGTCTTTCGAGAGGACGTACACTTCCGCCTTAAACTTCGTGTGCGGTGTGATGGAACCCGGCTTCGCGAGAACCATGCCGCGCTCGACTTCTTCCTTCTTCGTGCCGCGGAGCAACACACCGACGTTGTCGCCAGCGCTCGCCTTATCGAGCAGCTTACGGAACGCTTCGATGTCCGTCGCCGTCGTCTTGCGCGTGTCTTTCAGACCCACGATTTCAACTTCCGACATGCGCTCGAGAACGCCGCGCTCCACACGACCGGTCACCACAGTGCCGCGGCCTTCAATGTTGAACACGTCTTCGATGCACATCAGAAACGGCTTATCGATTTCGCGCATCGGTAGCGGGATGAACGTATCCACCGCTTCCAGCAAATCAGCGATCGCCTTTTCGCCTTCGGGCTTCGCAGCCATGGCGGCCGTGGCGCTGCCGCGAATGATCGGCGTCTTGTCGCCGGGAAAACCATACTTCGTGAGCAAGTCGCGAATTTCCATGTCAACGAGGTCGAGCAGCTCGGGATCATCCACGAGGTCCACCTTGTTGAGGAACACCACGATCGCCGGCACACCGACCTGGCGGGCGAGCAGAATGTGCTCACGCGTCTGGGGCATCGGACCGTCGGCAGCGCTCACCACGAGGATCGCACCATCCATCTGCGCCGCGCCGGTGATCATGTTCTTCACATAATCAGCATGGCCGGGGCAATCGACGTGCGCGTAGTGGCGGGTGTTGGATTCGTATTCGACGTGCGAAACAGCGATGGTCACCGTCTTGGTCTCGTCACGCACCGTGCCGCCTTTGGTGATGTCTGCGTAGCTGATCGCAGGCGCCAAACCTTTACGGTGCTGCACTTCGACAATTGCCGCGGTGAGCGTGGACTTGCCGTGGTCAACGTGACCAATGGTGCCTACGTTCACGTGCGGTTTCGTTCTTTGGAACTGTTCCTTTGCCATTGCTGACTCCTGCTAGTTTTGTTTTCTGTTTAAGTTAAATCGTCTGGAGCCCATGATCGGGATCGAACCGATGACCTCGTCCTTACCAAGGACGTGCTCTGCCAACTGAGCTACATGGGCGCCACAAATTTCACGCGCACACTTCCGCCCTTGCTCCCTCGAAACGACAAAAAAGACCATCAACCACGTGATTTTTACTGAAAAATCTCAGGGTTGACGGCTCTTCTAATCCGTTCACGGCCCAACGACTGAGGGCGGAACTTAGGAAACGACCCTGTGGTTGTCAAAAGGTTTTCTGAGAATTTCTGAGATCTTCAGTCTGCTTTGCAGCCGGTGAACAAAAGTGCCTTGTCGGATTGCGAAGGGCGAAGAGTTTGCCGTCGTTTCACTCTTGAGCGAGCCGGTAAAGCCGCATCCCACCTGAAGGCTCGGTGAGGAAAACACTTTGGTTGCTTGAAGTAGAAATCGAGTTCGTAACTCCGCCCCATGCAATCGCGTTTCACGCCTCCGGAATGCGTTGCCGAATGCGCCGGCACTGCCGGGCGCAGGTAAGTGGCGGCGGCGCCTTTTTTTGCACGATTTGTGACCGTTGCCTCAGCACATCCAGTGCAACCAGACGAAACGACTGGGGAAAGAACCCGCATCGCATGCTGTGAAGGTTGAACAGTTGGGAAGACTGCGAGCTACGCCTTCAATGGAAGTCGTTTTGGGGTTGATTAGTTCAAACATTGTTCATGAGGCATGCGAGTCTCTCCAAAAACGAACGGGACGCACGCTGCCAGATTCTCCTGACGCGTGGAAGGAGTGCGCAGTCCGCTGGACGAATGATGCCCCATCCGGGGAAGGGTCAAACTATAACAATGCCTTGGTTCCATGTTGGTTGTCCTTTCGTTTCAGGTTGTGGAGCCGGGTGGTGGCGCTCTGAAAAGAAAGGCGGAAACGCTAAAAAACTGAAACGCTGAAAGGGCACTCGGGAGGAATCGGAAAGGCTGTGGGAGAAAACGGCAAATACCTCCATGCAGCCACTGGGCGATCTCTTTGATCGTCAACGTCGTTTCCCGGCTCAACCGCGCCGCCAGTTCCAGTTTCTCCGGAGCGCGTCTATTCCGTGCAGGGGGCATCACCTTTGAGACGCCTCGCTCCGCCACCGGCAATCTGCGCCTCCCTGCGGCCATCTTCCATCCTCGCCCGGCCTCCGCTCGTGGCCTACTTTGGCCCCAGAACATGAAACCCAAGCCGCTCGCCAACGGCCTTTCCCTGCGCGCCAACCGCTGCCTCACCGCTGCGGGGATTCCCGTCGAGCGGCAAGCCGTCCTCCGCGCCCTCAAGACTGGCGCCTTTATGCCTACGACAGACTCATCGCGATGTAGCCCCGAAAAGCCCTCACTCCGGCTATCTGCCCCATGCGCAACTGCTGAAGCCGCCTTCCCGAACCTCCCTCATCGCGTGACGAGCTTGAGGTTGTCGATGAAGAACGTCGTGTCCGCCGCGGCAGTGCTGGAAAAGCCCAGCCAGTGAAGTTCGTGGAAATCTTTCCCTGAAATTGCCAGCTCGGAGAAAGCCTGCGCCACGCCGCCCGCAGGCTTGAGCGTGAGCTTGTAGGTGCGCGAAGCGTTCTTGCCGAGAGTGCTCTCGACTTCAACGTGAACCCAGCTCTCCCCTGGCACATGTGCCAGCACTTTGCCGCCGATGGTTACGCGGCCATCGCCATCGAAGCGGATGCTGGGGCCGAGGTTTTGCGGATAAGCGGACGTGTCCCGCCATTCGGTGAAGAACTGCGCGTTGGTAGCCATCCACACATCGAAACTTTGACGCACGGTGCCGCTCTTGAGATGCGGCTCGTAGTAGAAATGCGGCTGCCACGACGGCTTGAGCTCCTTCACGTCGGTGATCTTTAGACTCTGCTTGCCCTTGGCTGCGCGCTCGGCGCTCACCACGATGGAAGCGCCCTTTTCCTCGCCGCTCACCGTCGCATGAACGGGATGACTGCCCACCGGCGTTTTCTCGAAATCAT
This sequence comes from Verrucomicrobiota bacterium, assembly GCA_038205745.1. Taxonomy (GTDB): domain Bacteria; phylum Verrucomicrobiota; class Verrucomicrobiia; order Limisphaerales; family SIBH01; genus JANNGC01. Next base: position 34,014 of record JBBRBM010000021.1, read on the forward strand.
CGTCCAGCGTGAGCGGCTTGGGCGCGGGCGGTGGAGGAGGAAGCGCCTTCGACTTACACCGCGTGTGGCTGGCTTCGTTGGCCCACGCCACATCGCCGTATAGGCCGACGTGGCTGATGTCGAACGGTTCAAAGCCCAGTCGCACAGCGGGTGAAGTTGGCTTTAAGCGGAAGTCGTGCTTGCCTGCGTTCACAAACTGCGGATCAGCGATGCGCGAGTGCGGGTCGAGACCGACGGCCTGCCATTCTGCAAAGCTGCGACGATAGAAATCGAGCGCGTCCGCGCCGTCGGTGTGCCAGTAAAGGTTCTCGTCCCAATCGCCGGGCGTTTCTTTCGCAGCGAGACGTTCGTTGAGCGAGCGTTCGCCGTAGGGAATGAGGAGTTGCCCCTGCGTGAGATAGACGATGTTTCGCCGGAAGCTGCTGGGGCGTCTTTCCGAGTAAGGCCAGAGCGCCTGGTTGGCGAAGAGGGCGAAGATGTTGTTGCGGATGACGTGCTCGTGGCCGCCGTTGTTGAACATAAGTCCCCCGCTGAGCGTGTTGTAAACCAGATTGCTCTCCACGGTGTAGTTGCCGCATTGCGCGTCGAGGTAGATGCCCCAGCCCAACGCGGGCTTCGAGTAAGGCCAGATGTCGTGGAAGACGTTGTTGCGAATCACGCTGCCGGGAGAATTGCCGAGACAGTAGATTAAGCCGCAATCGCTCATCACGCCGTGGCCGAGGTCGTGAACATGGTTGAACTCGATCACATTGTTGCTCGTGCGATTCGGCTCCAGACCCCAGTTCCAGCCAACGCTGATGCCGGTGTAGTTGAAGTCGTGAATGTCGTTGTGCGAAATCCGGTTCCCGCTCGCTTGCGCCAGCCAGATGCCGATGCAGCCGGTGTAAATGCGCCCACCGTCGAAGAGGTGGTTGTTGTCCACCAGAATCCGGCTCGACTCGGCCACGTCAGTCTTCGCCATGTTCGCCTCGCCCACACGAATGCCGCCCGCGCCGAGATCGAACAGCCGGTTGCGCTGAATGCGGCTGTCCTTGCATCCGCGTCGGAACCAAACGCCATACGTTCCGATGTGCGCGACCTCGCAGCCCTCGAACGCGCAGTGCAGCGCGCCGTCCGCAATCACGGCGGCGGGCACGTCCACGGCGGCTTGCGTGCTGCTGTTGCCTTTGGGATCAAGCACCCAATCGGCGTGATGGAAGGTGAGGCCGCGCAACGTGACATACTGAACGAACTCGCCCTTGTCCGCGTTGCCTGCCAAGCGCACCAGTTCCGTCAGCGCAGGCGCGTCCACTTCCTCCTTGCCCAGTTTCTCGCCTGGCATCGGCCAGTAGCTGAGCACGCCCGTCTCGCGATTCAGATACCACTCGCCGGGCTGGTCGAGCAGTTCGAGCGCGTTCTCGACATAGTAACGCTGTGCGTCCTCCCAGTAGCCGATGCTCCACCATTCCTTCATCGGCGCGGCGAACGTCACGATGTTCGACACCGTATCCACTGACTTCAGCGGATGAATCGAATTCTCCCACGAGTGCATCAGCACCACATCCGCATCACCCAACCGCGCCCACGGCTGAATGTCTCCCGGCGCGAACCCGAACCGATCCCGCGCCACCGGTTTGGCGTTGGGAATCGGAGGGCCGGGGATCAGCCGTGCGATGTGGAGATAACCTTCATTCGGCGAGCGCGCCAACTGCCGCCGCTGCCCGTTGACCCACAACTGGCGAAAATACCACTGTCCTCCCTTCACCTCCGGGATGACCGCTTCCCACAAACGCCCGTTCTGCTTGAACCCCGTTATCACCCGCCCGCCGCTGAACACCGGTTGCTCCTTTTCTGCCGCCGCATAAACCACTGGCGCCTCCGCCGTGCCCGAATCCTGCGCCTCCAGCACGAACGGTGTCCCCATCCTATACGTGCCGCCATGCACCTGAACCGTGACCGCTCCCCTGCCCTCCTTTCCTTGCTCTCGGATCCTATCCCGCGCACCGGGCAGCGACGCGAGCGGGCCGTCAGTGCGGTCGCGATTCGGGGCAGTCAACCGCCCGGACCACGCATCGCTGCCGTTCGTCGCCACATGGAGGACGAGCGGCGCGTTGGCGGGAGGGGCAGCCTCCAGGTGGCCGATCACGCCATCGAGCAAGCCGAGGAGCAAGAATGTTCGGATCAGCATAGGCCTTTCAGACGCGAACGCACCAAACGCGCTTCACGGAAACGATCGGCAAACTTTGGCGGTTCCAACTGATTCAAGAAAAGGGGTCAAACTATAACAATGCCTGGATTCCATGTTGTTTGTCCTTTCGTTTCAGGTTCTGGAGCCGACTGGTGGCGCTCTTCCAACTGCCCAGATGCAGCCGTTGGGCGATCTCTCTGATCGTCAACGTCGTTTCCCGGCGCAACCGTGCCGCCAGTTCCAGTTTCTCCGGTGCGCTCCGGTTCCGTTGTTCCAGATCGGCTCGCACCCACGTCCTTCGCCGCCCCGATCATCAACGCGACCTCGTCCGGTGTCAGATTGGCGATGATTCACCATTCCCGGATGCCCCGGCCGGTCTTTGTGGTCACAAAATGTATTTTAGATATACAATACACGTTTAGACTTGCGCCCGGCCTGGAACGCCGGTAACTGTAGCAAGCGTACGCAATACAATAGACCGAAAGGCGCTGATGCACCCTGCTGACACCCGGAATCGGTTCATCGAGCTGCGCGCGCAGGGCTGGAGTCTGGCACGGATCGCGGCCCAGTTGCATCTCGCCAAGCGCACGCTGGTGGACTGGAACCGCGAGGCGCAGCGGGAAATCCGCGACCTGAAGGACGTGGAGTTGGAGGCGTTGCAGGAGCTCATTCTGGTCTCGCACGAGGTGGAGTTGCAGCGGCTCACCGCGCAGCTCAATCGCCTCGAAGCTGTTCTCGCGCAACGCAACCTGGAATGCCTCTCCACCGAGCCGCTCTTCGTGATGGCTGCCACGGTGCGCGCGCAATTGCGCCGGCTGACCGCTGCGCCCTTGCTCGCGCCGGTCATCGACATCACCGAACTTCCGCCTGCCACTGCACCGGAAAGTCCAGCAGTGGGAGGTGCCTTGTGAATGGGAAGACGTGCCATGGCAAACCCTCTCTGGCTCGATTCCCTTCTCCGCATCTCATGGGGAGAAGGTGGCGGAGCCGGATGAGGTGTCGGCAGCGAGTGGGGAAAGGGCGTGGTGAGAAGTCGTATCCTTCCGCAGCCGGCACACCGCCTGGGATGTTTTCCACCTCTGCGCCCTCCGCGCCTCTGTGGCACTCAATCCCGGGAACCAAAACTGCACCGTTTCTGCCCCGGTTCCGGGGGGCGGTTCCGGTTCCCATCACCCTGTGGGAAAAACGGAAGTCGCACGGGACTGGGCCGAATCTTCCAGCGCTTTGGTGAACGTAGGAACGCGGATTTTAGTCCGCCGGAATGCAGGTCATTCTTTGGTGAACGATGGCTCCAGAAGCGACCACCCTTCCGGCGATGGCCAATCAGCCTCCGCCGTTCCAGAACCAAAACCGGTCCGTTTTGCCAGGAGATCGGTTTTGCTCTTTGAAAATGAGTCCGTGACGCAATCCAAACGATGAAGAACCGAATAACCATGACTCACCGTCGATCAACCGCTCAGCACGCGCCCAAAATAGAACTTCGTGCACTTGGCCGTGTGCAGAACTGGGTGACTGATTTCAAAAACTGGGTTATTGGAAGTCCCCTTAAGAATAAGAGAACGATCAAGATTACCAGAACCGTATGACACGCCGCACATTCCTGAGATCACAAGCCGCTACAGTCGCGCTCGCCGCAGCCGTCCCAAACATCGCGCGCAGCGCCGAGCCGGAACTCTTCCACATCAAGAACGGACGCATTCAGCAGTCCGTCATTCCCTGGTGTTTCAACCCAATGACGCCTGCGCAGCTCATCGACGCTTCCGTGAAGATCGGATTGAAATCCGTCGAGCTGATTGGACCGGAGCATTGGCCCGCGCTGAAAGAGAAAGGCCTCACCTGCGCGATCGCCGGCAGTCATGGATTCGCGAAAGGCTTCGCGCACACGGAGGAACACGCGCAATGCCTCGACACCTTGCGCAAGAACATCGGGCTCGCATCGAACGCGGGCGTGCCGAGCATCATCACTTTCTCCGGCTTTCGACGCGGCATCTCTGACGAAGAAGGCACGCGTAACATGGTCGATGGGTTGAAACAGATTGCGGGTTTCGCGGAAGAGAAGCGCGTCACCGTTTGCCTCGAGATGCTCAACTCGCGCGTCAACGTCAGCATGAAGGGCCACCCGGATTATTTCTGCGACGACATCGACAAGTCGGTGGAGATTTGCAAGCGCGTCGGTTCAGAGCGCGTGAAAGTGCTCTTCGACATTTATCACGTGCAGATCATGAACGGCGATGTGATCGCCCGGCTGAAGAAGCACAAGGATTGGATCGGTCACTATCACACCGCCGGCGTGCCGGGCCGCAACGAGATTAACGACACGCAGGAACTTCAATACGCGCCGATCATGCGCGCGATTCTTGAGACCGGCTACAAAGGCTACGTCGGCCAGGAATTCATTCCGTTGCGAGACAAGGTGCAATCGCTCGCGGACGCGGCACGCATTTGCGACGTCTGAGGAGACTCGCCAAGAACGCGAAGGGGCACGACGGATTTGATTGCTTGTTGTTCTCCTTCGCCGCCTTCGCTTCCTTCGCGAGACTCTCTCCTCGGAATAAATTTCTGTTCAACGCACCGATTCTCCTGAAAATACGCGACTCTTAAGATGCAAAAGATTCCGCTGTCGAAATGTTTCGTTAACTCCGAAGTCGAGGAAGCTGCCTTGCGCGCGCTGCGCTCCGGCCAATACATCCTCGGCAAGGAATGCCAGGCCTTCGAAGCCGAGCTCGCCGCACACACCGGCACCAAGCACGCCGTCCTCGGCTCGTCGTGGACGATGATTGTTTATTGTCTGCACCAGCTCCAGGGCGTCGGGCCGGGTGATGAGATCATTGTGCCGTCGCACACGGCGTTTCCTTCGATGGAGCCGTTGATTCATTTGGGCGCGCGGCCTGTCTTCGCGGACATCGACGACACGTACGGGATGGATCTTGATCACGTCGAATCGCTCATCACGCCGCGCACGGTCGGCATCATTGGCGTGCATCTCTACGGGCATCCGTTGGACAACGAGCGATTGCTCGCCATCGCGGCGAAACATCACTTGTGGGTGATCGAGGATTGCGCGCAGGCGCAAGGCGCGAAGTACAAGGACAAAACCGTCGGCAGCATGGGGCACTTCGGCGCGTTCAGCTTTTTCCCGTCGAAGAATCTCACGGTGCTCGGCGATGGCGGGTGCATCACCACGAACGACGACCAGATGGCCGAGCGTCTGCGCATGTTGCGCAACCATGGTCGCAAGGATAAATACCAGCACGAGTTCACCGGCTACAACGTGCGCTTCAACGAGATCAACGGCGCGATCGGCCGTGTAATGTTGAAGCACCTCGATGGTTTCAACGCGCGCCGCCGCGAGATCGCCGCGCGCTACAATGATCGTCTCAAGGGCATCGTGCTCTCGACGCCGCCGGAGCGTCCGTGGGCGCAAGCCGTGTATCACATGTATGTCGTGCGCGTGGAGAAGCGTGATGAGTTGCAGAAATTCTTGAAGGAAAAGGGCGTCGAAACCGGCATCCATTATCCCGTGCCGAATCACTTGCAACCCGCGGTCACCGGTCTTTTCCCCTTCACGCCGAAGCTGCCGAAGACTGAAGCGGCCGTGAAAGAGATTCTCTCACTACCCGTTCACGGCGAGATGAACATCGAGGCGGCAGACCGTGTGTGCGACGCGATCGCGGAGTTTTACGGCAAGAAGTAGCGTTGAGGGGCTTACGCCGAACGGCTATTGTTCCGCCATGTCAACGATCACGCTCGACGAATACGAGAAAGCGCCGGTGAAGTGGGCGCAAGCCGCCGCTGAATCCGGAGAAGCCGTGCTCGTTACGAAGGGCGGACAACCGCTCGTCAAAATCACGGCCGCCGTGCCTCCAGTTCGCAAATCCGTCCCGCTGCCTGACCGCGAAGAAGAAATTCGGAAGCTGCCGGTCACGGATTCCACCCGCTACATCGAGGAATTCCGCGCGAACCGCGACCTGTGACTTACTTCGATGCTTCGTACATCGTCCGGTGCTATCTGAACGAACCTGGCGGGGAACAGGTGCGTGCGGTCGCGGCATCGCGGCATCCCATTGCCTCCTGCGAAATCGTCCGGCTGGAATTTCAAAATGCGGTGCGGCGGAACCTGCAGGAGAACAAGGTTTCCCCTTCTCAAGCCGAAGCACTGTTGCAACGTTTCGAGAGTGATTGCTCGGAAGGGGTGTGGCATCTGCTCCCGCTCAATGCTGCGTTGGTCGAAAGCACGGCTGCCCAATTGAGCGCCATCGGTGCGGTTGCGGCTGTGGGCGCAGTGGACGCGCTGCATCTGACCTGCGCCCGACTCCACGGCTGCGATGAGTTTTTCACCCACGACCGGCAGCAGTTCACCGCAGCCGGTGCATTCGGCCTGACTGCGCGCGACGTTCTCCCGCAAACAAGGCCAGACCGTCCCCAACTCAGCCTCGTCATTCCCTGCTACAACGAGGAGGGCAATCTCCGCGAACTCATCAAAGCGATTCGTGCGGCGGTTGATCCGCTGAAGATTTCGTACGAAGTCGTCATCACCGACGACTGCTCGAAGGACAACTCGTGGGCGATCCTGAAGGAACTTGCGGCGAGCGATACGCGCATTCGCGTGCAGCGCTTCAAGTTCAACTGTGGCGAGTCTGCGGCGAGCTGGGCCGGCATGAAAAATTCCCGCGGTCGTTACATCTTCACGCTCGACGCCGATCTTCAGAACGATCCGAAGGATCTCCCGAAGTTTCTCGAAGCGCTGAAGAACTTCGACTGCGTTTGCGGCACGCGCGTGAAGGTGCGCGGCGAGGGCGACCACATCATCCGTGTGATCTCATCGCGCACTGCGAACTGGGTGCGGAACAAACTTTCCGGCGAACAGATCAGCGACGCCGGCTGCACGTATCGCGCCTTCAAACGCGAGTGCATCGAGAACCTCAAATTCTTCAAGGGCATGCACCGTTTCCTCCCCACCCTCTTCAAGATCGAGGGACACACGGTCACCGAGATCGAGGTGAGCAACAATCCGCGCTTCGCCGGACAGAGTAACTACGGTGTGTGGAACCGGCTCTTCGCGTCGTTCTACGATTTGCTCGCCGTGCGCTGGATGAAGAAGCGCATGTTCAAGTTCATCGTGGACGAGCGGATCAACTGAGCCCTCATGGCTGCCGGACGCGTCCATGTCGGCGTGGCAACAGAGGTTTAGGTTTTGACAAAATAGCAGAAGCGCCTGTGCAGGTCCTGGCGGTCGTTACATACAACCGCCGCTGAAAAAGGAATGTTATGCGACAGGAGGATACTCAAGTCATTGTTGTCGGAGCCGGACCCATCGGCATGTTCACCGCCCTGCTGCTCGCGCGAGAAAAGATCAAAGTTCGGGTCATCGATCAGGCGCCCGAGGTCGCGGATCAAAGCTACGCCTGCGCTCTCCATGGAAGATCTGTAAAACTCCTTTGCGGTGCAGGATTGGGAGAGAACCTGCTCAAGGACGGGCGCCGCATCGATGCGATTGATTTGTATGAAGGCGCGATCCGCCGTGCCCGCATCAGTGTGCCGGAAGTCACGCCGTCGTTCCCGCACTTGCTGACGCTTTCCCAGTCCAGTTTGGAAACTTTGTTGGAGGAAAAGCTCCGGGCGGCGGGAGTGCAATTGGACTGGAATCATCGGCTGGCCGACTTGCGCTTTGACAACGGAGGCGTCACCGCGACGGTGGAACGGCTTTGCGGAACGGCGACCGGTTACGATGTTCCCCGGTGGGAGAACGTGGTCGGCAGCACGTTTGAGTGTTCCGCTCAATTTGTCATCGGCGCCGATGGCTGCCACTCGGTGGTCCGCCGGTTGTTGGGCCTCGACGCCGTTCCGGTCTCCAAACCACAGCTCTTCGTCGTGTATGAGTTCGAATCCGACGCACTGGGGATGGATGCCATGGCCATCGTGGTGAACGAATCAGACCGCAATGTGTTCTGGCCCCTGCCCGGCCAGCGGTGTCGCTGGAGCTTCGAATGGACCGATACCGTCCCGGACGGCGAGTTCCCGCCCAAGCATCGCGGCGGAATGTGGTATGAGGATCAACCCATCGCCGAGCGCACGCGGCGTCATCTGCAGCAGTTGCTCGAAACCCGGGCGCCGTGGTTCAGCAGAACGATCGGGGATATCGATTGGGCGTCGGACGTGCAGTTCGAGCCTTACCTCGTGAATCAATTCGGCCGAGGTCGCTGCTGGCTGGTGGGCGACGCCGTTCACCAGACGTGTCCTGTGGGAGTGCAAAGCATGAACATCGGTTTTCGCGAAGTGGAAACGCTGACCCATGCGATCTCGGCAATCCTGCGAGGTATCGGATCGGTGGAATTGCTGGAAGCCTACGAAAAGACGTTCCGCCAGGAATGGCTCCACATTCTCGGAGCCAATGCGCCGGTGGCCACGACCGGCGCCACGAGCTCGCGCTGGCGTGGTGATTCGACGTTGCTGTCATGCCTCCCCGCATCGGACGGGGAACTCGACCGCATGGTTCGATCGGTCAGGCCGAAATTGACCGCCGTCGATTGCACCAAGTAATAACGAACGAAATTAAGACTTCGGTTCGTTACTGGCGAAGACACCGGTGAGGATCACTTCCTTGGTCTTCCACAGCAGCGCCATCGTCATCGCCACGGGCAGGAGCACGAAGACGAGCAAGCCGGCGAATTGAAACAGTTGCCCGCCGCGTTCGACGAACATCAGCGGCTCAGCGAGGAGGCGCGGCAGTTTGCTAAAGGCGCGCAGGACGAAGTAAATCGGCATCACGATGATGATCGCCATCAGGATGAGCTGGTTCAGCCGCGTGAAGAGTTTGGTTTCACTGCGCAAGGTTTCGTCCGGCAACATCGCTCCGAGCCGCGCGAGCACGGAGTTGACCAGATAGAGAAATATCAGCGACGTGATGATGAGCACCTGCACGGACACCGCGAAAAACGGACTCGCGGAAACTTTGCTCCAGAAAAAAAGGAAGGGCGACAAGCCGACGTTCACGATGGCCACAAGGCGTGCGCGTTCGAGAGCGTGATGCCAAATCCGTTCCTGCGGCTGAAACGCGAAGAGCAGTTGAATTCCGTAGAGCATCAGTCCCATGGCGATGGTCACGGGAATCACACCGGCGGCTTTGAACCATTCGCCCTTGATCGTCTGCACGGACATCACGAGAGCGGCGGGCAGACCCCAGAACAACGCCGACAGTCCGCGCACGACTCGCGCAAGCGACGCCATCAGCACAGCGTTGGGGGCTGGCTCCATGTGACTGCTAGAAGCTGAGGTAAGTGTAGTCACGGAGACCACGCTCGTAATCGTCCAGCCAGCGCATGCCTTCGCTCGGCTTCATGCGGTCGCCTTTGATGGCGTCATCGATCTGCGCTTTCATTTGCCGCGCCAGTTCCTTCTCGTCGTATTGCACCGAGGTGAGCGCCTGAACGATCGTTGTGCCTTCGAGAATTTCCTCAATGTAATAACCCGCCGGTTCATCCGGATCGAGAAAGACGTGAACCTCGTTCACGCGCCCGAACAAATTGTGGAGGTCGCCCATGATGTCCTGGTAGGCGCCCATCAGAAAAAAGCCGAGATAGTAAGGCTCCTGGCCGCCGCCATTTTGGCGAAGCTGGTGCATCGGCAACGTGTCACGCACGTCGCGCAGGTCGATGAACTTGTTGATCTGCCCGTCGGAATCGCAGGTGATATCGACGAGCGTGCCTTCGCGCGTGGGACGTTCGTTCAACCGATTCACCGGCATGATCGGGAAGAGCTGCCCGAGCGCCCAATGATCAAGCAGTGATTGGAAAACGGAGAAGTTGCAGAGGTATTGATCGCCGAGGCTGTCTTCCAGCTTCCGAATTTCTTCCGGGATGTAAGCCTGACCTTTGAAGCTCTCGACGACAGCCTGGGAAATTTCCCAGTAGAGACTTTCGATCTTCGCCTTGTCCGGCAAATCCAAGAGGCCGAACGTGAACATGTTGTGCGCGTCTTCGCGGCGCTCGAGGGCGTCGTGATACGCTTCAAGCTGGTTCAACTTCGCGAGGTTCTTTCGCATGTCGAGCAGTTCGCGAACGATGGCATGCTCGTTCTCCCCATATTCGAAGCTGATGCCGGCGGGACTCTTCTCGATCGCGCCGAACACCTCAACGATCAGCACGCTGTGATGCGCCACGATGGCGCGACCACTCTCGGTGATGATGTCGGGATGCGGCACGCCTTCAGCGTTGCAGACATCGGCGACGTAATAGACCACATCGTTCGTGTATTCCTGGAGCGAGTAGTTCGTGGAACTCTCGAACGCGGATCGCGAGCCATCGTAGTCCACTCCAAGTCCGCCGCCGCAGTCGATGTACTGGAGGTTGAAACCCATCTTGCGGAGCTTCGCGTAAAATCGCGCCGCTTCCTGCACCGCTTTTTTGACCGTGAGAATGTCCGGCACCTGCGAGCCGATGTGGAAATGGATCAGCTTGAAACAGTGCGCGAGATTTTCCTTCTTCAACATCTCTGTCGCCGCAAGCAATTCCGCGGTGCTCAACCCGAACTTCGCATTCTCGCCGCCGCTCTCCGCCCATTTGCCGGCGCCTTTGCTGAGCAATCGCGCGCGAATGCCGATCAACGGCTCGACACCGATCTGCTTCGAAGACGCGATGATCTGTCGCAACTCGGATAGTTTCTCGACGACCATGATCACGCGTTTGCCAAGCTTGATGCCGAGCAACGCCATCTTGACGAAGCCGGGATCCTTGTAGCCGTTGCAGATGATGAGGCTGTCACTCTGCGACTGAAGCGCGAGCGCGGCGAAAAGTTCCGGCTTACTGCCGACTTCCAAGCCAAGCTGGAACTGTTTACCCGCTTCGAGAATTTCTTCCACCACTTCGCGGAGTTGGTTCACCTTGATCGGAAACACGCCGCGGTACTGCCCCTGATAATTGAATTCCTTGATCGAGTTGCGGAACGCCGTGTTCAGCGCCTCGACGCGATGGCGGAGAATATCCTGGAACCGAATGAGCAGCGGAAGTTTCAAGCCACGCCCCTTCGCCTCCTCGATCACATCGGTGATGTCCACGGCGGTGCCAGCTTCCTGCAGCGGTGTCGCCACCACCCGGCCCGCGTCATTGATGTCGAAATACTTCGAGCCCCAACGATGGACGTTGTAGAGATTTCGCGCGGCCTGAATATCCCAATGCGAGCCGTCAGCGGCAGTATCACTCATGGTGTCGGTTCAAAACGGCGCGACTATAGGCGCGACGAAAGAGAATTCAACAAGCCGCTGCGGAATTTTCGTGTTTGTCGGCGTTCGTCCTTCGTGATCAGCGGCGGCGTGCTTCGCGGTCCAGCCCAAGGCCACAAGACCCCATCACATCCAAACGATCCCTCCAGCGCCTCCGCTGGAGCACCGGTTTCCGACCCGGCCCGCGCCTCGACTGTTTTGCGAACTCACCGGGCGCGGAGACCGGCGCCCCAACCGTCGCTACGGTCCAAGCCGCAGTTGGTAGAACGCATTGCTGGTTGAGAGGGAATCTGTCACCTCAGCAGCCGACGACGCGGGGTTCGTGAAAAGATTCTGCCAGCCGAATGGAACGGCGAATGACCGCTGCAACACTTGCGGCGCATTGCTTCCGCCCTGCCACGAAAGTTTTACCACGCCCGGCAGCCGCTCGATGCGCAGCTTCAACGACGAATTCGGATCGTTCGGATTCGTTCCCGCCAGATACTCATTCAAATTGCTGAAGCCATCGCCGTCGAAGTCACCATTGGTCGTCTGGTTCAAGTTGCCAAACGCTGCCATTTCCCACGCATCCGGCAAACCATCCTCGTCTGAATCCAGAGTGATGGTGATTTGATATGGCATCGGCTCGGACCAATCGCCGAGCAGCGACACGTCCTTTGCGCGCGCCCGCAGAAAAATATTCGTGACGCCCGGCGGAAACACCGCGCCCGCGTTCCACACCAGTGTGTGCTCCGAGCCGATGGGCAAGGCGGGCACCCGCGTCGCCAGCGAGTAGGCCGCGCCATCCACCGTCAGGATGTTCGTTACGTCGAACCAGTTCGTCGTGTCCGGCGAGAACTGCAACAGCGGCAGCGACGCATTGCCCTCCGCATCCCAGAGGCGCACGCGCACGGTGGAAAGACCGCCGCCGACGCTTGGCGCGGGCAGGATACGAGCAAGTGGAGCGAATTGTGGAACCGTCTGCGCGCCAAAGGCGCATTTGCCCGCGCTTCCGGCGGCGTAAATGGAATTGATTTCGGTTTCTGTAAGAACCCGGTTGTAAATGGAAAACTCATCCACTTGCCCTAGAGAATATGCGCCGTCATAGTGACTTGCTTTTCCCATTGTCACCGGGATCGTGCTGGGCGTGTAACCACCTGGGAAACTGGCTATTCCTCGTAGCGTGCCGTTCATATAAATCCTTGAATTGGTGCCGTCATACGTGCAGGCC
>JBBRBM010000022.1:0-45879 GCA_038205745.1 Verrucomicrobiota bacterium
GCAACACACGCGCGGCGAATGACGCCATCACACGAAGCCTCTCGCTCGCACCACGCAACGCCCAGGCGCTGGCGCTCAAAGGTTTTCTCAGCGCCGCAAACAACAAAACCCGTGACGCGCTCAACTGGTTCAATCGCGCGCTCGCCGTTGACCCCGCCCTCGGCAACGCGTGGCTTGGCCGCGGCCTCTGCCGCATTCGCCAGGGCGACAGCCGCGGCGGACGCGAAGACTTGCTCATCGCCGCCGCCCTCGAACCCCGCCGCGCGCAACTGCGCAGCTACCTCGGCAAAGCCTATGCCGATGACGGTGACACCAAACGCGCGCTTCATGAACTCGACCTCGCAAAGCAGATGGATCGGAACGATCCCACGGCGTGGCTTTACTCCGCGCTCGCGAAGGCGGATCACAACCGAATCAACGAAGCCATCCGCGACCTCGAACGTGCGCAGGAGTTGAACGACAATCGCCGCATCTTCCGTTCGCGCCTGATGCTCGACAAGGACCGTGGCGTTCAAAGCGTGAACCTCGCGCAAATCTATCGCGATGCCGGAATGTCAGACTGGGGCCTGCGCGAAGCCGCGCGTGCCGTAAACTACGATTACAGCAGTTACTCCGCACACCTCTTTCTCGGGGGCAGCTACAATGAGCTGCGCGATCCAAAACTGATCAACCTGCGCTACGAGACGGCAGCAAACGCCGAACACCTTCTCGCCAACCTGCTGGCGCCTGTGAGTGCCGGCACGTTGTCGCCCACTGTGACGCAACAAAAGTACTCGTCACTCTTCGAAAAAAATCGACTGGGTTTTGTATCCGCGACGGAATACCGGAGCGGCGGCGATTGGACCCAATCCGGAGCCCATTACGGGATTCTCGACGCGAGCAGCTACAGTCTCGAAGGCTTTTACCGCACGGACAACGGTCAGCGGCCAAACAACGACTTGGAGCAACGGTTCCTCACGCTGCGGTTCAAGCAGGAGCTGACGTCATCGGATCAGGTGTATGCGGAAATCAATCACGCGGAAGCCTCAGGAGGGGATGTGGCACAGTACTTCGACCAGCGACTTGCTGCGCGCCAGTTCCGCTTCAATGACGAACAAACACCGAAACTGGCGCTCGGTTATGATCACAAATGGTCAGAAGGCGCTCACACGCTTCTGTTCGGAACATGGGTTGATGATCGGTATAGCTTGACGAACCCATTTCAACCAACGGTCCTTATGATCAGACCCACTGGCGGGATCAGCAGCGCTTACGGAATCACCATGCATGAGCAGATGCGGCAGCGATTCAATCTTCTCTCCGGGGAGATTCAACAACTCGTCCAGCGATCCGAGTGGACGACGGTGGTCGGTGCACGCGCTCAGGTTGCCGACGTGACATTGCGCAACTATCAGGCGCTTCCCGATCAACTCGGTATCTTTTTTCCAGACCCTCCAGCCGCAGCAGCCGCTCAAGCAGAAGATTCACATCTCCGGCGGTTCAGCGTTTACGGCTACGAACACTGGCAGCCAATCCGTTCGTTGCGTCTGATTGCCGGTGTCGCGTACGACGTCGTGACATATCCCGTGAATTCGTTGTTTGCTCCGCTTTCCGGTCGCGAAGAGACGGTCGAGCGAGTTTCACCCAAAGCAGGGTTCATCTGGGAGGCGGCGCAGGACATAACCGTTCGGTTTGCTTACACGCGTTCGCTCGGCGGAGCGAGTTTTGATCAAAGCCAGCAGTTGGAACCTGCACAGATCAGCGGCTTCGTTCAATCCTACCGTAGCATTATTCCGGAATCCGTCATTGGCGGAGCCTCCGGGGCACAATTCGAGACGTTTCATTTGGCCCTCGATCAAAAGCTCGGGAAAAACACTTTTGCCGGCGTCGTGGGGGAGATTCTCAATTCGCGAGTGCGACGCACCGTCGGGGCCTTTGATGCACGGGTGGACGAATTCGATTACGCACTGGCGTCCGGGACTCGTGAACACGTGGATTTCACCGAGCGAGCGCTCGCCATCAGCCTACATCAACTCATCGGCGACGACTTCGCTGCCGGCATTCGGTATCGAGTGGCGAAGGCCGAGATCAAAGACTTTTTTCCGGAAATCCCGCGCCAAGCTGGAGGAGATTTTGTCCCCAGGCGGACTGATGACGTGACGCTTCATCAACTCACGCTTATCGGCATATACAATCATCCCTGCGGATTTTTCTCATCCGTGGAAGGTCTCTGGACTGCACAGGACGAATTCGCCGCTGAAGCATTCTGGCAGGTCAATATGTGGGCAGGATACCGTTTCTGGCGAAGACGCATTGAGGCTTCTGTGGGGTTGCTCAATGTACTCGATCGGGATTACCGGCTCAGTCCGTTGACCCCGTACAATGAACTGCCGCGCGAACGAACTTTCGTCGCGCGGCTGAACGTGAGCTTCTAATCTCCGTCGTTACTGAAGAAACCCGGTCAATGAGATGCTGCACGAGGTAGGCGCCGCCGTTCCGACTGGGAAATATACCGTGAACCGAAACGGTTCTGCCGTCGTTTGGTTTACCGACGCGGTCGAGCCAGGAGTGCAGAGATATTTCGTTCCGGTTTTGTCGATGTATTCGATGGCACTAGCTGTTTGCGGCGCGCCGACACCATGAGATGTTGCTGCGGAATCCAGCTTCCATCCCCAACCGGCCGCGATCGTTTTTCGAAAGTTCACGTAGCTGGAGTAAGCTCCCGGGCAGCCGCCGGCGTTTTTAGTTCCGGTCGAAACTACAGGCGAGGCGGTCAGGGTGAACACACCTGATGGCGTCGGATTGGTCGCGGACGCGTAGGGTCCGGCACCAGTGCGGGCGGGCATGACCTGCTCCGGACGGGCGGCGGCACGACCAAACGAATACACCTGCACCTCAAATGGAGTGGTCGTCCAATGCTTCTGCTTATCGTTCCTTTTCGTTTCGAGAACCGTGCAGGTGTAAAAGCCGACGGAACTCGGTTCAGCATAAACTGTTAATTGACGTCCGTTCTCGCCCAAGATCTGCTGACCGTTCGTGTACCACTGTCGCTGGTACTCGCGCCCTGGGCGTTCGGGAACTGAGAGCAACAAGATTGTACCCTGTGCAAAAGCACCCCCCTGTTCTTGTTCACTACAGGCGGTCAATTCAAACGACTGCGTTGAAACAGTCGTCAATTTGTTTTGATTTGCTAACTGGAACGTTTTGCACCCGCTGGATGCGGCCAACAGCACTACGGCGACCACACACACTGCCCACCTTGTGAGTTTTGTTTTCATGAGTCTTTGGTTTTGAACTGAGTTTTGATTTTGAGCTTCCCGACAGGGCGTCGCGAAATCGGACTGTGCGGCGGGCGTCGGGGATGCGTTGTTATTCCGGTGCCTGTTTGACATTGTGCCGCTGCTTCGTAAAGACCAAAATCCGGCGTGTTTTCCGCGGCCCCACGGCGCTCGTCTGCTGCCCGCACTTTGCTGGCTGGGGTGTTGACTGTCGTATGTGGTCTCGCGCTCTGGCAATTCAAGTTCGGCGAACCGCTCGTTCACGCGAGCTACGATTATTTGTTCCGCTTTACGAGCCGCCCGGTGGGTTTCACGAATCCGGTGTCAGTCATCTTCATGGATAACCAATCCCTTGCGCACTTTGATCAAACGCGCGGCCAGTGGGACCGTGGGCTGCACGCAAAGTTGATCAACCGTCTCGCTGACGACGGGTGCCGGCTCGTCGTGCTCGACACCTTCTTTCGCCAGACGAACGATCTCGACAAAGATATGGCGTTAGCGAAAGCCATGCGACGGCTGACAAATGTAGTTCTGATGGCCGATCAAGCGGAAGGACAGTTTCAACCCGGCGATTCAGCAATGGGGATCGATAGTGTGCAACCCGTCTTCCCGGCTGATTTGTTCATGGCCGCCGCGCGGTCAAACAGTGCCGTCCCATTCTTCGATGGATTCCCGGACGGCATTGTTCGGAAGCATTGGCCATTTCCATCGCCCGGTCCTCATTACAGTTTGCCTTGGCTGACAGCCCGACTAGCCGGCGCAGATCTCGACGAGGAACACCCTCGTGAGCGCTGGCTGCGTTACTATTTTCCAGGCTCAGCTTGGGCGGCGCTGAGCTACCAATACGTCGAGGCGCTGCGCCCGGGATATTTTCGCGACCACATTGTGTTCATCGGTTACCAACCGAGTTCCTCCGACTTGTCGGAAACCGAGAAGGACAAATTTCTGATTCCAGGCCAGCGGTCGCGCCGCGTCGCGGTCGGCGGCGTGGAAATTCTTGCCACCGCATTCCTGAATCTCATGGATCAAGACTGGATCGAGCGTCCACCGCGTTGGCTCGAAGCAGGCGTGTTGGTGATGACGGGCGGCGTTCTCGGCGCGGGCTTGCGTCAATGCCGGCGGCGCATTGCGATCGTGTTCGCCATTCTTGGGGCGCTAGCCGCACTCGTGGCGGGAGCAGCGCTGACGCAGTTCACGAACTATTGGTTTCCGTGGCTGATCGTGGCGGGCGCACAGGCGCCGGTCGCGCTCATGCTGGCGATCACGGCGCGGCCGCGCGATCTGGCACTGACTTCCACCGTGGTGATCCCATCGAGTCCGTCCGGGGAGATTGTCAGTGCGAGCGGCGAGATTTTACTGTCCGTTCCCGATTACGAAATCGTTCAGCCGCCGTTCGGCAAGGGCGCATACGGGAAAGTCTGGCTCGCACGCAACGCCGTCGGGCAATGGCAGGCGCTCAAGGCCGTCTATCGCTCGAAGTTCGAAGATGCCGCGCCGTTCGAGCGCGAGTTTCGCGGCGTCGAGCATTTCAAGCCGATCTCGCGACTGCATCCGGGGTTGCTCTGCATCGATTTCGTCAGTCGCATCAAGCCGGAAGGTTTCTTCTATTACGTCATGGAGTTGGGTGACTCTGTCGCGGCGGAGTGGGAACAAAATCCTTCCGCGTACGCGCCACTCGACCTCTTGATCTTCGCAAAGTCACGACCCGCTGCCAGGATTCCGGCGCGCGAATGCGTCAGCATCGCCATCAAACTGTGCGACGCGTTGAAATTCTTGCACGGTCGCGGCCTCACGCATCGCGACATCAAACCTCGCAACATCATTCTTGTGAACGGCGAGCCGAAATTCGCTGACGTCGGCTTGGTCGCCGATGCGCGCCGCCCAGTGGCCGATCTCACCTGGGTGGGCACGCCCGGTTACATGCCGCCCGAGCCTGAGCCGCCCGGTACGCCACAGGCGGACATCTACGCGCTGGGAATGGTGCTCTACGTGGTGAGCACTGGGGGCAAGCCCACAGTTTTTCCTGAACTTTCAACCACGCTCATTGATCGGAAGCAAAACCCCGACTTCGCGCTGCTGAGCGAGATCATCTTCAAGGCGTGTCATTACGACTGCGCCATTCGCTACGCGTCCGCCTCAGACATGCTCGTGGCGTTGCAGGCGTTGGAGCAAAGGCTGGCCGCAGCGGCAGCGCCGAATCAGGACACCGCTCGATAATGCCTGAATACTTCCTGCGCGCGAATGCGACTACGCCCAGCACGATCACTGCGCGGTGGGCGTGGGCTTCGGATTCGGGCTGATGCTGCGCAGCCAGTGGGTGTTGTTCTGCTTGTTGTAGCTTTGCCATCCTTTGTCGCCGAGGGTTTCGCGCAGGCCGCTCTCTGTTTCCTGACGAATAGCGGACAACGCAGCCGTGCGTTGCTCCTTTGACAGGTTTTGATCCGCGCGGATTCTGCTCGCCTGGTCCTCGGCGGCTTCCTTCATGTCGAAAGCCTTCACCGCCGCCTCAGCGCCGAGCTCCGACTGCTTCGCTGAGCGAAGGATTTGCTGAAAATTATAATCCTGCGCCCGCGTGTAATCCTCATAGCGCGCGTCGCCCAAGGTCTGCTTGATCTGCGCATCCAGCGCCTTCTGCGCCTCGGTGCGTTTCTTCTGAGCCGCGTCATCTTCGTCACCACGGCCAAACGGTGAGAACTCGTCATCGAAACCCTTGCGCAGTTTGAACACCTTCAAAAACTCATCCTCGTTCGGATCAAAGCCGGCGATCTGGTTCCGCATCGAGTTCGCCGTCATCGACATGCGCAGGTCGTACTCCATCGCCTCCTCGGGCGTGAGCAACTGCTTGATGGTCGCCTCCATTTCCTTCTGTCGCTTCATCATCGTGTTGCCGTCCGGTTGACCATCCTTGGCGCTCTCCGCCATTTTCGCCTGGAAATCACTGAAGGCCTTGAGCACCGCGCTCTTCTTCTGGTCCGGCAGAAACTCGAACATGCTCTCGAATGGATTGAAAAGCTGCGCCGCCTCCGTCTTGAAATCCGGCTCGATCCCCAGCGCGCGCAACACGCCGTTGCGCTCATCGTCCAGCGCGCGAATCTGTTTCGTGATCTCGGGATCGCGCCCCATCGCGGCAAAGAACGCGTTGCCCGACTTCCAATACTCGAACTTCTTCGGCGTGCCGCGCACGAGCTTCTTCTTCTGGTCGTACAATTTGTTCACGTCCGCCAGGATGATGTCGCGGATCGTGTCGTCCGGGCAGCCTACCGCGCGGAGATTGGCGATGTAATCCTTGTAATCAGGCGCCTCCACGGATTCCCACGTGAAACGTTTTACGACCGTGTTCGTGACCACCGTTTCCGCGTTGGAAACGCCGGCAGGGCGGCGCGCCATGAAACCACTTTTGCTTTCCACCACGGGAGTTGGCGCAACCGCGGCGGTTCCTGCTCCCGGCGAATTTCTGAAGGCGAAGAATCCCAGCAACACATTCGCGCCCAGCGACAGCGCGAGAAGGATTTTGAAGTTCATGCGCGCAAGAATGTTCCGCCGCCGCGCCAAGACAATTCGAAATGTGCGCGGGCTTTTCCAGCCGCTTGCCAAACGCTAAACAGAACGGCATCGAATGCGGGCGGGCAAAAGCGAATCCCGTCTTTACACCACCTCGCTTCTCGCGCTCGAATGGCGCGCATGAAACCCATCGCCCGTTTTGCTGCGCTCACGTTGTTTCTGGCTGGTGCAGTTGGCTTGAGCGCGGCGGAGGACATTCTCGTCGCGGATTTCGAGAGCGCGGAATACGGCGCATGGAAAGCGACGGGAAATGCTTTTGGTGCAGGGCCGGCAGCCGGGACGTTGCCGGGCCAGATGAGAGTGGAAGGTTTCGCCGGAAAGCGCCTGGTGAGTTCCTTTGTGGGCGGTGACAAAAGCACGGGCACACTGACTTCGCCGTCGTTCCAAGTGGAGCGCCATTACATTTCCTTCCTCATCGGCGGCGGCGGGTTTTCTAACGAGACCTGCATGAACCTCCTCTTGAATGGAAAAGCCGTTCGCAGCGCCACCGGTCCCAACATCAAATCGGGCGGGAGCGAAAATCTGGCGCCCGCTTCATGGGACGTGAGCGACTTCGCCGGACGCGAGGTGACCATTGAAATCGTGGATCGCGCGACGGGTGGCTGGGGACACATCAACGTCGATCAAATCATCCAGACGGATCGCAAACCCGCGCAGGAACTTCGAGACGTCACGCGCGAGATTGCGGTGGAGAAACGTTACCTGCACTTCCCGGTGAAGAACGGCGGCGCCCGCAAGAAAGTGGATGTGTTGCGCGACGAAAAGGTGGAGCGCTTCTTCGACATTGAACTGGCCGACGGAGAGCCGGACTGGTGGGCGTTTCTCGATGTCGGCACGTGGCGGGGCGAGAAACTGACGGTGAAGGTGAACAAGCTGCGGGAAGATTCGCGCGCGCTGGCGTCCATTTCCCAGGACGAGGGCATTCGTGGCGCAGAGAGTTTTTATCGCGAGACTCTGCGCCCCCAGTTGCACTTCAGCGCGCGGCGAGGCTGGCTCAACGATCCGAACGGTCTCGTGTTCTACAAAGGCGAGTATCACCTGTTCTTCCAGCACAATCCTTACGGCTGGAATTGGGGGAACATGCATTGGGGCCATGCGGTGAGCCGGGATCTGTTGCGTTGGGAAGAGAAAGCGGAAGCGCTGTATCCCGATGCAATGGGACCGATGTTCAGCGGTTCGGCCGTGGTGGATTGGAAGAACACGAGCGGGTTCGGCAAGGATGGCGAGCCGCCGCTCGTACTGAGCTACACGGCGGCGGGCGATCCAGCCGTTCAATGCCTCGCCTACAGCACCGACGGAGGACGAACATTCACGAAATACTCAGGCAACCCGGTGGTGAAACAGATCACCGGCGGCAATCGCGATCCCAAAATCATCTGGCACGCGCCGACGCAACGCTGGGTCATGGTTCTATACGTCGGCTTCGACGAACAACGCGACGGAAAGAAAACAACGCGCCACACCATTCATTTTCTGAATTCGCCAAACTTGAAGGACTGGACGGTCACGAGCCAGATGGACGGCTTTTTCGAATGTCCGGATTTGTTCGCACTCCCCATCGATGGCGACCCGACGAAAACAAAATGGATCCTCACGCCTGCGAGCGCCGAGTACATGCTGGGCACGTTCGACGGGCTGACATTCACGCCCGAGACGCCGAAACTTCCCGGCCATCACGGCAAAGGCTTTTACGCGGCGCAAACATTCAGCGACGTGCCCGACGGTCGCCGCATCCAGATCGGCTGGCTGCAGGCGCCTTCGCCCGGCATGGCGTTTAACCAATGCATGAGCCTGCCGCACGAATTAAAACTCGTCAGCACGTCCGGTGGCCCGCGCATGACGCGCACGATCGTGCCACTCGGTTCGTTGCAGGCCGGCAGCGCGACTTCCCTGAGCATTGCGCCAGATGAAGAGAAGGTTTTGGCGAAGAATAGTTCGGGCCTTCTGAAGTTGACCGCTGACTTCGAACCAGGTGCGGACAGTGAGTTGACGTTCGTCGTGAACGGCGTGCCGATCACTTACTCAGCAGCGAAACATGAAATCAGCGTCAAGGGTCACCGCGCACCGGCGCCGCTGCGGGATGGAAAGCAAACGCTGACCGTGATCGCCGATCGCACAGCGCTGGAAATTTTCGCGAGCGACGGTCTCGCCTACCTGCCCGTCCCCGCGATTTGGAATACGAATGCACTCGGCATCACCGTTTCGCTGAAAGGCGCCGCGCTGAAATCGCAGGCGATTGGCGCAAGCGAGATGAGTTCAATCTGGAAATAAATGCGCCTGCGTCTTGATCGGCATCACGCCGATCATTCGCGCGCATCGGCACCACCATTCATGCCAGCGCGATTAATTGCTTGGGTGTAAGAAGCCACTCAAGTTCGGCGCAGCGGCCATGGCGAATGTGATCGATCACAAGTTTGCACATGCCCCCTTTTTTCAAAACCAATCCCACCGAAGGCCGGCCCATCAGCAGCATCATCGCAAGCGTGCTGAGGTACGGTTCGTGTCCCACGAGAATGATACTGTCGTGACGCCCACGCAGCGCGTTGATTTCGTGAATGAGCGTGCGCTTGTTCCCATGCGGCGCGAGCGTGGCCGTGATGCGCACATGGCGCCGCATGGTGAATCGCGAGGCGACGATGCCGGCAGTATCACGGGCGCGCACGTAAGGACTGGTGAGAATCGCATCAAAGGAAAGGCCCATCGCCTCCATCCCTTTGGCGATGCGGCGCATTTTGCTTTCGCCGTCTGGCGTGAGCAGACGCTCGCTGTCTTCGCCCGCGAATTCATTCGCATCGAGGGCGATCGCGTGTCGCAAGAGATAAAGTTCCATCAGTGAGCTTTCATCGCGTGAAACACCGCGGTGTCACGTGCCACCGAGTGCGCTGCCGGATTTTTCCTGATTCGGCGCGACCACACCAGAAACGGGAGCAATGCGCGCCGTTGTCTGCGGGACGACCAGTCGGGCGGAGAAGCGCGATGGTCGTTGTGATGCGGTGGCTGGTTTTCGGGTGCGGTTCCCAACGCTGTGCGAATGGGCAGTCTTCTTTTTCAGTTTCAGCGCGTGGCGTTCCGCATCCCCCGCGACCGCGCGCATGTTCCGCAATTCGCTGCGTGCGGATTTTGCCTCTTTGCGCGCGCCTTTCAGCGCTTTCTTGGCGGCTTTATATTTGGTCTTGGCAGCCCGCAGTTTCGCTTTCGACCTGGCTGCCTTGGCTTGGACGACGGTGAGTTTCATCTGCGCCTCGACGGCCTTGAGTTCGGCCGCTTTGGCTGCGGCCGCAATGTTCTTGGTTTTCATAGTTCCTTTTACGCGCGGGGATTTCGACGCGTAGAGCAACGCCTCTTGTAGCAGCCGGGCTCTGATCAGCAACATCGCAATGTGACACTTTTGTGACACAACTCTGATGCTCAGTGGCCACGGTTCCGCAGGCAAAGTTGATGAGCAAGCAGGGGGGATGAAAGGACTGGAGCGCATCGGCGTCTGAGAATGCATGAGCACTCGTCGCGCATTCCTCGGGCAACTCGGCGCCGTCTCCGCATTGGCTGCCGCATCCCCTCCACTCGGCGCGGCGGAGGCGCAGCCGGTCTTCACTGATGATCGTGCTTATTGGGTGCGGCAACTCATTCGCGTCGCCGAACCGGTGCTGGCGAACATGGCGGCAAACACATTGAGGGAAAAAATGCCGGTCGAGGCGCCGGGGACGAGGAACAACGGTCGCGCCACTTTCACCCACCTCGAAGCGTTGGGACGCACGCTCACTGGCATCGCGCCGTGGCTTGAACTGGTCGACAAGGTGGGAGCTGAACGTGAGCACGGACGCCGCTTCGCAGAACTGGCGCGCCGGAGCATCGATCACGCGACTGACCCGACCGCCGCTGACGCGATCAACTTCACCGCGGGCGCACAGAATCTAGTCGATGCCGCGTTCCTCGCGCACGCGATGTTGCGCGCGAAACGGGAGCTTTGGGAGAAACTCGACGCTCCGGTCCAAAAGCGCGTCATCGCCGCGCTGCAAAGCACGCGCAAGTTCAAGCCAGGCCAGAATAACTGGCTGCTCTTCGCCGCGATGGTTGAAACATTCCTCGCCACTGCGGGCGCGGATTGGCGCGAAGAACCGATCAAGAGCGCTCTCGATTCGCACGAGCAATGGTACAAGGGCGACGGCGTTTACGGTGACGGCGCAGAGTTCCATTGGGATTACTACAACAGCTTCGTGATCCAGCCGATGCTCATCGACGTGATCGAGAACATCGGCCGCGTGACGCCGAAGTGGAACGCACTCTCCTCGATAATCTTCGCGCGCGCCAAGCGCTACGCCGCCATCCAGGAGCGACTCATTGCGCCGGACGGCACGTATCCCGTGATCGGGCGCTCCATCGCGTATCGCTGCGGCGCATTTCAATTGCTGGCGCAGATGGCTTTGCGCAACGAGCTGCCCGAAAAGGTGAGCGCGGCGCAAGTCCGCAGCGCACTGAGCGCGGTGATAAATCGAACGCTCGACGCGCCCGGCACCTTCGATGCGAACGGATGGTTGCAAGTCGGGCTGGCCGGCCATCAGACAGCACTGGCCGAACCCTACATCAGCACCGGAAGCCTTTACCTCTGCTCGGCGGTGTTTCTTCCGCTCGGTTTGCCTCAAACAAATCCGTTCTGGTCCGGTCCTTCAGCCGATTGGACCGCGAAGAAGATCTGGTCAGGCCAGAATATTCCAGCCGATCACGCGCTCGCGCGGGTGTGAATCTGTTCAGCTTCCGACATTGCGCAAAGCGGACTTGCACTTCGAAATGTAACGTGGCCTTAACCATGTCGCCGTTGCGACACTGCGGCCGCTCGCCGAAAGTCATTTCATGGCATCAAGAATCCTGGTGGTTGATGACGAGCCGGATGTCGTGGAGTTGATCACTTTCAATCTCCGCGCGCACGGCTACGATATCGACTCCGCGAACAACGGCCTCGACGCGTTGCTCAAAGCCCGCCGCAGCCACCCCGACTTGATCATCCTCGACATCATGATGGACGGCATCGACGGCTTGAACGTCTGTGAGATTTTGCGGGCACAGCCGGCGACGCGCACCATTCCCGTCATCATGGTAACCGCCGCCACTGGGGAGATTGCGCGCGTGAACAGCTTCGCATCCGGCGCAGCGGATTTTTTGAGCAAGCCATTCAGCCCGAGCGATCTTCTGCGTCGCGTGGCGAAGCTCCTCGAAGAAACCGCGAAGCGAACCGCAGGTGCGGAGAAATGATTCATGCCGTGCGGGAAAAACCGCTTGCGGCACCCGGTCATTACTGCTTCATTACCGCCCCGGTTGCGCATATGGCGGAATTGGCAGACGCGCTACTTTGAGGTGGTAGTGGGGTAACCTGTGCAGGTTCAAGTCCTGCTATGCGCACCAAACCTTCCGGGGCTTTCCAGGTCGAAGATTGCCGGCGTTGGCTTTCTTCGTCATGGCGGCAAAGCTGAATTCTCAGCAGCGAACTTCAGCGCCGTGAAAAAGAAAAATGCGAACGGTTGCCCGTTCGCATTTCGTGTTCAGAAATTTGCTTCCGCTCAGTAGCGATAATGATCCGGCTTGTAAGGGCCGTCCGGTGATACACCGAGGTAGTAAGCCTGCTTCTTGGTGAGCTTCGTCAGCTTCACGCCAACTTCGTTCGTGTCGCGGTTGGCTCAGAGGTCGAGTTGCGCGACTGGGGGGATGGCGCCCCACCAAGCACATCCCAAGTTTGAAGCTGTTGCTCATCACGAAGCTCGGATGGCCGGGGGCCAAGGCCGAAGCTGGGTTCGGCTTTCGAAAAAACTTTACCATGTTCGGTGTTCCAAATTTGGCCCGGTGATGCTAGAAGCAAGTCACTCCCACTTAAGAACACAAACTCGCTTTGTTCGGCCGCGCTGTTACGTACCATCGCGGCCGGTTTTATTTTCGCAATCGCCGTGGCCCATTCTGCAGAGATCCGCGGGCGGGTGTTTGATGCCGCAACATTCGTGGGGCTGGAGGGCGCGACGGTGACGCTCGATTTGCTGCCGGCGGACGGCACGCCGGAATTCACCACGGGCGCGGATGTATTCGGACTTTATTCCATCACCAACATCCCGGCGGGAAGTTACCGGCTGCGGGCGGCGCAGCCGGGTTACGAAGCGAGCCAGCAGGATGAAACTTTCGCGGCGGATTCGCGGCGGGCGCGGAATCTTCCGCTCACGCGTTTGCCGGGTGACCCGTCGCGGTTCAAGATCGTGACAGAAGTTTCGTGCGTGAAGTCGGGATTGCGCTTGAGCGACGTGAAGGTGCGGGTGGAACGCTTCGCGGGCGCGGCGGACGCGACGCCGGACGCGAGTTTTCTGCTGAACACCGACAGCAACGGGCGCGCGGTGTTGTATGGCGCGGTGGACGGGCATTATGTGTTCACCGTGAATCATCCGACCACTGGCTCCGCCCGCGCGCGGTGGGAATCCTTCGTCTCGCCCCGCAAAGCTTTGCACGGCCATCATCTCGTGCTGGCCTTGCTCAAGCCGGTCCCGCAAACGATGGCGATTCGCGTCATGGGTTTCGATCCCACGCTGGGACCGACGGGCATGACGAACCAGCGCTCAGGAACATCTCGGTCGAACTCGAAGGCTTGGATCCCGCCGATACCAATTCGGTGCTGGTGCCGGTGCGCGTCGGCCGGACGGGCGCGAATGGCGAGGCGGAATTCACCGACCTGCCGGCGATTGCCTGGCGCGCGACGGCGAAGCACCTCAGCTACGATCCGGCGACGATGGTGATTTTTCCAAATCCAAATTTCGGCGACACGCTGCCCAGCGCCACGAATCTCCCCATCAACGTCGTGTTCGCGCCGTTTGGCATCATGCTCGATTCGCAGTATCTCAACCCCACCATGATGACCGGCCTCGTCATGCGCGTCGAGGGACTCACCAACAGCAACACCGAAGGCATCTCGCGCGTCGCCACGAACATTCTCTTTGATCCGCCCGGTCCGCCGCCGCCGTTCGTGGGCGCACTGGTCCCGGGCCTCATCGGTGGGCGCTACGAAGTGACGGTCACTGGCCTGGTGCAGTCGGCGGCGATCAAGTCCGGCGCGTTCAGCACGACCGGGCGATTTGAGGTCGTCTTTTCCGGGAGCGAGCTTGTCGAACTGACGCCCGGCTATACGAGCATCATGCCGTTTGACGTGCAGCCCGAACTTGCGAACGTGCGCGTGCGTTTCCATTCGGCGGATGCGATGAGCGATTTTCCCGTGGCCAACGCCGGCGGCGCGCTCACAAACCGGCCCGCCTACGCGCGCAGCTTCGTGGATCTCCTGGTGTTCAAGGAGTCGTCCGTGACCAATCAACTCAAGCCGCCATTCCGAACGACGATGTTCGGCACGGACGATTCCGGCGAAGCGGTGGTGAAAGTTCTGCCCGGCGTGTACGGCATCGAAGCGCCCACGCTGTCCGAGTATTTCGGCAGCGACTGTCGTTTCCGCGACGCGACGACCGGCGAGACGCTCGCGCACGGCTGGCCGTTTGCGAACAACCCGGACGCCGCGCCATTCCCGATGTCGCCGCATCACGCGCTGGGAGTGCGTTTCAGTTCCGGCCACGAATATGAACTCGATCTTTTCGTGCGCGCGAAAACTTACGACGTGCGCGGCGAAGTGAAACCCGATCCCGCCGATCCCGTCACGCAGCACGTCATCGCGGTGTCGGGAACGAGTTCCTCCGTCGTGCCAATCACGGAATTGACTGACGGCGGCGTGGCCACGCTGGCGGGTCATCCGCCCGCCAGGCCGCTGACGCTGGCAAGCACGACGATCACCAACGCGAATCCGCCCGCGCCTAACGCCGCGTTTTCATTCGAGGATGTTGCGCCCGGAACGCGCCTGCTCACCGTGACCCACCCGCG
The DNA here is from genome assembly GCA_038205745.1 of Verrucomicrobiota bacterium. Taxonomy (GTDB): domain Bacteria; phylum Verrucomicrobiota; class Verrucomicrobiia; order Limisphaerales; family SIBH01; genus JANNGC01. The sequence continues at coordinate 14,706 of JBBRBM010000022.1, forward strand.
CAACACGTTCACCGCGCACTCGGGCGGGGCGAGCCTCAGCGTCGTGCTGCCGGACTGGGGACCGCCCGGCATCGTGGACGCGGGCGACGTGGCGGACGCAGTGACGGGAGTGTTCCCGCTGGAGACGCGCCGGCTGCAAAGCGGCAGTGGCGGTGCCGCGTTCAGCGCCACAACGCTGCCGGCGACCGATACCGTGAAAGTGTCTCACTACCTGTGGATTACCAATGCCGGTGGCAGCTATGTCCTCCAGACGGCGAATATTCTGAACCCGGATTTCTTCGTGCCCGACCCATCGCCGGCGGCGCTGCTTTACCGTTACGCCGGCGGGAGCCGCTTCAAGATGGGCGCGCGCGACTGGTTTCTCTACTTCGCGCTCAACGAGACGAACTGGTTCAAAGCGGGCATCGTCGCGGCGAACACCAGCCATGAATTCGTCTTCAACGCCTACACCGGCGGGGTGTCGAACAACGTCATCGGCCCGATCACGGAAACCTACCCCTTCTCCGTGCGCGCGGAAAACGAGGCCGATCCCGCGCTGACGATCAGCGGTGTGGGGGTGACGCTGCTCGGCGGCACCGTGATCGCGAACACGCCCTACAGCACCAACAGCTTCTCCGGCGCCTACGTGCCCGTGAGCGTCACCCACTCCAACTGGGTGTGGACCACAAGCTACACCGTCACGGAACCCAGCCCGGGTGAATTTCGACTCACCCTCAAGATGCGCCGCGGCATGGGCGTGAGCGGCCTGGTGCGCGACGCGACGAACTCCGCCGCCATCACGAACGCGCGCGTGCAGGTGCTCGACCGCTTCGGCGCGCTGCTCACCGCCACGAACACCGCCACCAACGGCACGTTTGTCTTCCCCGCCTTGTCGAACGCGCAGCCCGTGTTCCTCGACATCACCGCACCCGGCTACGTGCAACATCGTTTGCGCCACACGCCCACCGCACTCGCGCCCGACTTCGCCAGCACGAACGACCTCGTGATGATTCCGCAACCGAAGATTCTGACCAACACGCTGGATCGTTTCGGCATGTTTCTGCCGCGCGTGCGCAATTCCGGCACCAGCACCAACTACAACGACTTCATCGCGACGGATGTGCTCACGATGACCTGGCGGATGCTCGCCGAGGAGCACGGGTTCGCGCTCGATCTGCCGGAGTTCGATGCGCCCGGCGGCGGCACGCGAGGCTCGTTCTCGATGGTCACCGACAACATCACCGAAACTTGGCTCGTCGGCTCGCGCGGATTCGCCGGCAATCCTTACGCGACCGGTTCCACCAACCTGATCCTGCCGCCCGCGACCAACGCCTTCGCCATCCGCGCCTGGCTCGACGACGTGCGCAAGGGAACTTTCGGCAATGTCTTTACGCGGCGCGTCAACGGCCGCGCGCCCGAGCCGCCGCCGGGCACGAACGTCGAGGTGCGCGCGACCGTGCCGTTGTGGGAATTGCCGCCGAACGAATTCCGGCCGATCTTCGTCACCCTCACGCGCCGCGGTTCAGCGGCGTTGAGCCAGATCACTTATGCCAGCGGCGAGACGAACAATTACCTGTACGGCGAGCCGCTGCCGTCCTGGCTCGCGTTCGCCGCCGATCTGTTCGGTTACATTGGAGGCATTCAGGCGGTTTCGCCCCTCACAGTCACCGACGAACACGTCGCGCGTTACATGCCCGAAGGCCGGTTCAAGGCGCTGCCGCAGTTCACGGCGACCATTTCCACCAACGGCGGTTTCCTTAACTACGGTTACGGACTGGCCCTGTCGTGGAAGGAGGGCCAGAACACGCCGCGCTCGGGATTTCTCCTGCTCGCGCCCCAAACGATGGGGCTGGAGTTTGGCGCGGAAGCACAATTCGGACTGGACGGCGAGGCCCGGAAGTTTTCCCTCGGGGCCAGCGCGAATATCACTGGCGGCACCAGCAACCTGGCAAAGTTGGCGCCCGCCGGCCTTTCGATTGAAGAACTCACCGGCGGTTTCACCGTGGTCGCCGGCACCAGCGAGGCGAAGAGTTACGACGGCGACCGGCCTTCACTGCTCGAAATTAACAATCAAGTCGGCGGCAGCCTTTCGGGGAGCGTGAAAGTCAACGTCAGCCCGATCACCAGCAAAATTCCCTACGTCGGCCCGGCCCTGTTGGCACTGGATAAATCGGAAGGCCTGCAATTCTTCTTCACGATCAATGGCGGCATCGGGCTGGAGGTGAACAATCGCTGGCGCACCGAGTATCCGGCCTCGCAATTCGGCGATACGGTTGACCCCACGCAGAAATTGAATTACCGCCGCCATTTCCTTGGCGGGATGGAAGAAATCATTTCGCCGCCGCCCGTGACGACGGGCGGCAATTCGGTGGCCCTCTGCTTCCGCTTCGGCGTCGGCGGGGCAGTCAGTGTGGGCAAGGGCACGGTCACGGCCACCTTTGACCTCGCCTTGCAAGGCAACCCGTGCGGCGGCCTGGATTCGCTGGTGATTACCCCGACCACAAATTCCTTCGGGTCGCCCGTCGTGCGCGTCAACGGCGCGCTCAACCTGACGGCGGGCGTGAGCGTGGACCTCGGGGCGGCGTCGTTCAGCCATGAACTGATCAACGTGGACCTGCTACCCATTGACGTGCAGTTCGGCACGGAATCGTCATTCTACTTCGTCGCGATGTCGGACATTCCGAGCGTGCTGCTGGTGTCCACGGCGCCAGCGTGCGTCTATGTGCCCGGCAGCGGCCCGGATCGCGTGCGGAATTTTTATCGTGCCGGCGCAACTTCCGTGTCGGGGTCTGGCAATGGATTGACCTACACGGACATTGATCCCACGAACGATCTCATGGTGCTGCGGCTCACGGGTACGGATTGCCTGGGGAACGAACCCGTGACCGTGGCGAGCGCGCCGGGCATCCTCAGCGTCGCCGCCACGCGCCTGCCGTCCGGGCAATGGCTGACCGCGTGGTCGGAAATCGCGGCCGCTGATATCGGCAGTCCCTACTCGACGAGCACGATCAAGTATTCGCTCTCGGGAACGAATTGCACGAACTGGACGCCCGCGGCCGTCGTGGCGGTGTTGCCCGATCAGGCCACTGACTTGCGCCTGGTCACGAGCGGATCGTTGACGGGCCTGGTGTGGTTGCACGCGGCGGACGGCCCGCTCTCGATGCGGCGCGGTGCCAGCGGCGCGAGGTGGAACGGCACTGCGTGGAGCGGCGCAACGGAACTGCTCTCGCCGCGCGACATCGCAGACTTCGACGCGGTTGGCAGCGGCGGCAGCGCGACGCCGCCCGCGTTGCTCGCGTGGTCCGACCCGACGGGCACCTTGCGGTCGCTCACTTGGAACGGCACGCCGGTCACCGGCGTCAACGCCAGCGAACTGCAACTCGCCCCGCTCTCCCAAGGCGGCTCAAACGTGTGGCTGCTCGCCTGGATTGATGCGACCGACAGCACGCTTCAGAAGTACGCTTTTGTCACCGCCGCGGGTGCAACACTCAAGCCCGCTGCGCAAGTCGCCTTTCCCGACAGGGGGCGCTACTCGGGTCTGCACGTTCAACCGCAAGCCGGCCTGAGCGCCCGCATCATTGCCCGCCACACCGGCACGAATAACGTCACCGACCTCCGCGAATATCTTGCCACGCCCGCCGGCATCGCGCCGTGGCTGCTCAATCCCAGCCGGATCGACAGCGGCCTTCAATTTGAACTGAACGCCAGTCCAAACCAGACCTATCGCCTGCAAGGTTCGTCGAATCTCGTGAACTGGGTTGACCTCCAAATCTTCACCGGCACGAATTCATTGATTGTGCTTCAGGACACCTCCGGCCCTTCGCACCGTTTCTATCGCGCCGTGACGCCGTAGTTGCTGGTCCACCGACAAACAGGCAGTCGAAATAGATTAGGAAAACCTCAAACTGCGGTGTCAGCAACTCGGTGTATTGGCGTCAAAAAAAGGCGAACGGTTCGCCTTTCGTGTTTTGAGAATTGAATTCGCTCAGTAGCGATAATGGTCCGGCTTGTCCGGGCCGTCCGGCGACACGCCGAGATAGTCCGCCTGTTTCTTCGTGAGCTTGGTCAGCTTCACGCCGATTTTTTCGAGGTGCTGGTGCGCGACTTCTTCGTCGAGTTTCTTGGGCAAACGTTCGGCACAATCTTGAAAATTCTCTTAACGGGTAAATGTCAGTTGTGGATCGCACTTCCATTCCTCATCATTTGGCGCAGCGAAAATGTCAGACCCGCTTCAACTTGAACTCACGCCCACGGGCGCTCCCGTTCCATCTGACAGGACCGACGCGGGAGCTTTGAAACTTGATGTCACCATCGACAAGGCGCGCTGTGCTGTTCGCATGGAGTGGCGGATCAAGTCCTCGGGTGAGAGCGTGGCGCGGGTGAGTGTCGCGCAAAATTCCGGCCCCGTCCGCTGGCGCGAGGCCCGTTGGGAAGAGGAATTTTCGGGACAAACCTCGGTCAAATTTAGCAGTGCCCATCATTCGTCGATTCGCGCCCGGCTGAATCGCTTGAAGCAGGGATGGCCCGTCGCGGACGAAGATATTTCGGCGCGCGCGGTGCCAGCGTCCACAGCGCAGCCCAAAGAGCCACCGGAGTTGCTTGAACTTCCGAAAGGCATTTCTCCTTGGCAATGGCTCGCGCGCGAAATCGTTGCGCTCCTCGAGGAGCACGAGCGGCGAATGATGGCGCAAGTCAGCCGGAAACCTCGCCATGATGACACGGCGGAAGTTGTCGAGCGGCGGCGGATTGAAAAGCGGCTGGCCGCCCTGTACCAACCAGCGGTTCGCAATCGCGTTCACATGCGGCTCAATTACCGCGACGAGTGCATCGAATTGCTTTGGAGCCGGACGAACGAAGAACAGATTTTTGGCAGAGTTGCCATCCGCTGCACGGCCCGCGACGAGTTGACGTGGCTGCATCAATTTGACGGCGTGGATCGTGTCGTCAAGACGTCCGGGAATCGCGGCGCCATTCGCGAGGAACTCGCACGGTTGCAGGAGGAATTTCCCGTGAGCGACGCGGATGCTTTGCCAATGGGGGTCTTTCGTGAATCGACGACCAACAAAGACGAACTCGCGGACTCCATTGGGCCGAGAATGGGAGAGTCGCCGTGGGATTGGCTGGCCGAGAACGCGCGCATCATGGCGCGGGAATTCGCCGGCAGGTTCGACCAGTTCGCGCCCCGCGAATGGTATGGCGACGAAACGGGTGCATGGCAACGCGATCCCTTCGATCACGAGACGCGGCGGCTGCAAAAGATCGAGCGGCAGCAGCAGGAGCAGGCTGAACGTTTGCGGCAACGCCAGACGCAGATCGAACAGGAACGCCAGCGTCGCGAACAGGCGCGGCTCAAACGCGATCGGGAACGCGCCGCGCGCCACGTCCCCGCGCCGCCGCCCGCCGCCGTTTCTCCAAGCGTCCGGGCGAAGCCGCCATTGCCGCCGCTGCAAATCTCCATCGCCCGCCCGGAAGTTTCTTTGCAGGAAACGTTGCTGCCGCTGACCGATCTGCGCGGATATTTTCTGCGCGAGCGCGCGGCGCAGTGGTGGATTTCGAACCAGACCGACAACCTGCTGTGCCTGCCATTCTGCCGCATCGAGCAGCTTGAGTATCAGATTCGCACCGCGTTGCGTGTGCTCGGCCCGTTGCGCGGGCGCGCGTTGCTTTCGGATGAAGTCGGACTCGGCAAAACCATTGAAGCCGGGCTGGTGCTGAAGGAATTGCTCACGCGCGGCATGGCAAAACGATTTCTTGTCCTCACCGTGCCGTCGCTCGTCGATCAGTGGCAGGAGGAATTGGCGGACAAGTTCGGCTTGAACACCGCGACCACGAACGGCCCGGAGTTTCGCGCGGACAGCGAAAAGTTTTGGCGCGAGAGCCGCAGCATCGTCGCATCGCTGCACACGCTCAAGCAGCCAGCGCATCTCGCCATCGCGCAGTCGTTGCAATGGGACGTGCTGGTCGTGGACGAGGCGCATTATCTCCGCAACCGCGCGTCGCAAGCGTGGCAGGCGGTGAATGCGCTGCCGCGCCAGTTCCTGCTGCTGCTCACCGCCACGCCCGTTCAGAACTCGATCGAGGAACTCTACAATCTCGTCATGCTGTTGCAGCCGGGGCAATTGCCGTCGCCGAAGGAATTCCGCGCCCGGTTCATCGATCCCGCGAAACCGCATCAACCGCGTGAGCCGGAGGAATTGCGGCGGCTGCTTGGGCAGGTGATGATTCGCAACACGCGCGCGAATGCCGGCATCAATCTGCCGCCGCGCCGCGCGGAAACGGTTTCGTTCGAGCCGGACGCCAACGAGCGCGAGTTCTGGACGCAGTGGGAAACGGAGTTGCGCGAGCAACTGGCCGCGCTCCCCGCCAATCAGTCCACACTTTGGGGCCGGTTGCTGTTGCAGTCCGCGGGCAGCAGTCCCGCCGCGTGGCGCGAGGTGCTGCAATCTTTTCCGCAACGCGAGGCGCGCGACCGCTGGCTGGAGCGCGCGCCGCTCGAAGCGAGTTGGACGAAGAAATGCGAATTGCTCCAGCCACTTACGCGCGGCGAAGGTGGCGTGGTCATCTTCACGCAATTTCTTCAGACGCAGGCCGCAGTCGCCGAGCGTCTGCGTCGCGCCAACGCGCCGGTCTTCGTCATCAACGGCCAGACGCCCGCCGAGCAGCGCCATCCGATCACGGAGGAGTTTCGCAAATACGGCGGCGCGTTGCTGCTCACGCACAGCGGCACCGAGGGGCGCAATCTCCAGTTCTGTCATCGCCTCGTGAATTTCGATTTGCCGTGGAACCCGATGGAGATCGAGCAACGCATCGGGCGGCTGCACCGGCTCGGACAGAAGCACCCGGTGCGCATTTACAACTTCGTCCAGACCGGCACGCTCCAGGAACATCTGCTGCACATTCTCCAGGAGAAGCTGAACCTCTTCGAGCTCGTCGTGGGCGAGACGGGTTTGATTCTGGGCGACCGTTTCACGAGCGACGAATTCGCCGAGGAAGTCTTGCGGCGCTGGCGCGATAGTGAAGGCCGCGTGGCCGAGGCCATGCACTCGCTCGGCGATGAACTCGCCGCCGCCCGCGAGAGCTACAACGAAGTAAAGAAACTCGACGAAACGCTCTTCGCGAAGGACTACGAGTCGATATGAGAGTGGCGCTACGTCCGACAATCCAGCGCCATGTTTGAACGATTATGAAATGGAAAGATGAAGACCTGCCCGCTCTCCGTGAACTGGAGTCCGCCATCGTCGAACTGTGGCGGCGGCATCCGGACATGAGCGATCACGTGGCCAGACGCGCTTACGAAGCCGCGTTTCAACATTACCGCGCCGTGCGCCGCGGGCATCAGCCGAAGCCGGCGGTCGCGAGTAACATCGACGCAGAGGCCATCGAAGCCGTGCGCGCTGTTTGCGAGCGATTGCTCGCGAATGGTTCCGCGCCGATGAAGAACAATCCTCGCGGCAACACCGCGCCGGTGCCGCTCGATAAACTCGTGGACTATTTGCGTGAGTTGCAGCGCTCGGTGGAGCGCCGTACCGCACTCGGAGGCCGTCAAGGTTACCTCGCCTTCGTGCGCGAATTTCTGCCATGAAACTCGGCCGCCTTCCCCACGAGCCCGCCGCGCTCGTCGAGTTCTATCACGAATCGCTCGAACAACTCGGCGCCGTGTGCGAACGCACCTGGCACGACCGGCTCCAACTCGTCGCCGAAGGCTCGGCCGCGAAACTCTGGAACGACGAGGGCGCACTGCACGAAGTGGAGTTGCACTTCCCGCCCGCAGAAGACACCGCGCCACGCAATGCCGCCACTGAAGTGTTTCCCGGATCGCCGCTCACGTTCCGGCTCGCCGAAACGCTGCGCCCCGCGCCGCTGCCCATCGAGCGCGCCGTACTCGCGGCGGCTTCGGCACGGCTTCCGGCAAACGACGTGGTGGAGAAACTCTGGCTTGCGCAGTTCCCGCACACCGCGCGCTGGCGAATGAACACGCCCTTTCGCGCCGCGCACGCCTTCTCGCTGCTCGCGCTCGTGCGCTGCGAAATCCAGGCCATCGACCAGCACTGGTCGCTGCATCGCATTGGCCTGTCGCTTCCGGACGGCGAGCGCGATGACGATCTGGCGAATAACTTTGGCTTCGCCCAAGTGGAACCGTCCGAGCCGGCGGATTTGGCGTGGCCTGAACTGCCCTCCGGTGCCATCAACGAACTGCTCGCCAACGCCATGATCTTGGAGATGACGGAGGAACTCGCCGGCATCCGCGCACGCCAGGAGAATTACCTCCGCCGCGAACTCGACCGCATCGACGATTATTTCCTCGCCTACGAAGCCGAACTGGCCGCGCGCGAAAAACGCGCCGGCAGCAGCGTGAAATTGAAAGCCGCCGACCGCCTCGCCGCCGCGAAGTCCGAACACACCCGCCGCCGGGAAGACCAGTTGAAGCGCCATGAAATTCGGATCATCCCGCATCTCGACGCCGTGCTGCTCGTCGCCGAGTGCGCCTGGCAGACGCAGGTGAATTTCCACGAGCGCAACCAGCCGGTAATAGTCGAGGCGCTATTCAATCCCCGCAGGCGCCGTTGGAGACTCGAGCAAGGAACCGGTGTCGCAGTTTCCAGTCGTGGTGACATGGATTAACGAACACAACGCATCGCAATGAAACTTTCCCCTGTCAGCAGACCGGACCTTATTCGCCGTTTGCGCTCACTCGGCTGGAGTGGACCGTTTTACGGTACAAAGCACCAGCACATGGCCAAGGGGGTCGCGAGGAGTGGCTCAACGCGCGCTAACCAAATCATCGCCGGACTTGAGTGCTGGGAGGCCCAGGCCACGCTTGAGTGCGAGATCAATCCAGTCGGCCAGAGCGGTCTGCAACTCGGCGAGCGCTTCCTTTCTGGTTTCACCGGTTGCAAGAAGTCCTCGGAAACCGGGGATACGGGCCACAAACCCTTCCTCTTCGCCAAGGAAAGTGATCTCAGCGAGTTTCAGAGCCTGGCGACTGTATGTTTCCAGCATTTGCACAGCGAGACTATCGTCAGAACGAAGGGCTGATTCCAGGTTGAAGCTTGGCCATCGCGACGAAAAAGGCGAACGGGCTTCTCCGTTCGCCTTTGTGCTTTGCGTCTTTTGATGACGCGAGATTCTCAGTAGCGGTAATGCTCCGGCTTGTAAGGGCCGTCCGGCGACACGCCAAGGTAGTCAGCCTGCTTCTTCGAGAGCTTGGTCAGCACGACGCCGATCTTCTCCAAGTGCAGCCGGGCGACTTCTTCGTCGAGCTTCTTGGGCAGGCGATAGACGGCGACCTTGTAGGTCTCCTTGTTCCGCCACAGGTCGAGTTGCGCGAGAACCTGGTTGGAAAACGAGTTCGACATCACGAAGCTCGGATGGCCGGTGGCGCAGCCGAGATTTACGAGCCGACCTTCCGCCAGGATGAACATGGCCTTGCCGTTGGCGAAGATGTATTTGTCGTACTGGGGTTTGATGTTGAGCTTCTTCACGCCCTTCGCAGTGTTCAAACGGTCCATTTGGATCTCGTTGTCGAAGTGTCCGATGTTACACACGATCGCCTGATCCTTCATCTTCTGCATGTGCTCGAAGGTGATGATGTCGCAGTTGCCGGTCGTGGTGACGTAAATGTCCGCGCGACCCAACGTGCTCTCAATCGTGTTCACTTCGAAGCCTTCCATCGCGGCCTGAAGTGCGTTGATGGGATCGATCTCGGTGACAATCACGCGGGCGCCGAACCCACGCAGCGAATGCGCCGAGCCTTTGCCCACGTCGCCATAACCGCACACGCAAGCGACCTTGCCGGCAATCATCACGTCGGTGGCGCGCTTGATGCCGTCGGCGAGTGATTCGCGGCAGCCGTAGAGATTATCGAACTTCGACTTGGTCACGGAGTCGTTCACGTTGATGGCGGGCACGAGCAGCTTGCCCTGTTCGAGCATTTGGTAAAGCCGATGCACGCCGGTGGTCGTTTCCTCGGACACGCCGCGCCAATCCTTCACCACGTTGTGCCAGAAACCGACGCGCTCTTTGTGAACGCGCTTGAGCAGGTTCTTGATGACTTGCTCTTCGTGCGAACCGCTGGGCGTGTTCACCCAATTGTCGCCGTTCTCAAGCTGATAGCCTTTGTGGATCAGCAGCGTCACGTCGCCGCCGTCATCGACGACAAGTTCCGGTCCCTTGTTGCCGGGGAAGGTGACGGCATCGAGCGTGCAGTCCCAATACTCTTCGAGCGTCTCGCCCTTCCACGCGAACACCGGGATGCCGGCCTTCGCAATCGCGGCGGCGGCCTGATCCTGCGTAGAGAAAATGTTGCAGCTCGCCCAACGCACGTTCGCGCCGAGATCCACCAGCGTCTCGATGAGAATCGCTGTCTCGGTGGTCATGTGCAGCGAGCCGGTCACGCGCACACCCTTGAGTGGCTTGCTCGGCGCGTACTTTTTGCGAATGGACATCAAGCCGGGCATTTCCTGCTCGGAAACGTCGATGGTCTTGCGTCCCCATTCAGCGAGGCTCAGGTCTTTGACTTTGAAGTCTGGTTTGTTGCCGTTGCCATTGGTGGCAGCAGCGGGAGCCGGCGCAGCTTTGGCGCGGGACGGTGGTAATTTTACTTTAGCCATAAATTGTTTTCGGTTCGTTGATAGTTGTTCGTTGTTAAAAGCTCAATGGAGCGGCGCAATCCTGGCCGGCGTTTGCCCAGACTGCACTTCATCCCATGCCGCCGCCAGTTCCTCGCGATGCTCACTTGCCCATTCGAGCACCAATGCCCTGGCGCGTGTCGGAAGCCATCCCGCAGTTGTTTCTAACGTGGCGATGTTGATCGAAGCTTTGTGCTCCTGATATTTCACGTGAAAATGCGGAGGCGCATGTTCGCGGAAACGAAGCAGAATGATGATGCCATAAAATCTGGAAAGTTCAGGCATGTGCCGAGTGCTTCAGCGTTGGAAATAAATCTTCCGGCTTGAGGCCGGTGATTTCCAGGTAGAGCGCATCAGCGCAAAGGTCAATTTCTCCGGGCCATACTACGGCCCATCCGCCTTCTTCGATTTGAACAGACGCCCAGTGCTTCGGGTCTTCCCACGCTTTGAAGACGCCTTTGCCGACCTCTTTCGACAAATCAACAATCCCCTCCACTCCATCATCGTAACGCAGACGCAGTTTGTGATTCGGCAGAGCTTCCACAAAGATGATTGTCTTCATGCGCGAATAATCGGCTACTTCAGCGCCTTCTTCAACGCCGCCGCCTTGTCCGTCTTTTCCCAGGTCAAATCCTTGTCGTCTTTGCCGAAGTGACCGTAGTTGGTCGTCTTCCCGTAAATCGGACGCAGCAAATTGAGCTGCTTCACGATGTCTGCCGGCTTGAAGCTGAACACTGCGCACACCGCTTCGGTGATCTTCTCATCGCCCACCACACCCGTGCCGAACGTGTTCACATACACGCTCACCGGTTCGGGATAACCTATCGCGTAGGCAAACTGAATCTCCGCACGCTTCGCGAGTCCCGCCGCCACGATGTTCTTCGCCACGTAACGGCCCATGTAGGCCGCGCTGCGATCCACCTTGCTCGGATCCTTGCCCGAGAACGCGCCGCCGCCGTGACGTCCGTAGCCACCGTAAGTGTCCACGATGATCTTGCGCCCCGTCAGCCCCGTGTCGCCCTGCGGCCCGCCGACCACGAAACGTCCTGTGGGATTGATCAGATACAGCGTGTCCGCCGTGAGCAAATTCTTCGGCAACACCTTCTTGATCACTTCCTCGATGCAAAATTCTTCGATCTGCTTGTGTTCCACGTCCGCCGTGTGTTGCGTCGAAATCACGACATTCGAAATCGCCACCGGCTCGTCGTCCTCATAAACGACCGACACCTGCGACTTCGCATCCGGCCGCAGCCAATGCACCTTCCCGCTCTTGCGAATCTGCGTCAGCTTCCGGCCGAGCCGATGCGCGAACATGATTGGCGCCGGCATCAACTCATCCGTCTCGTCGCTCGCGTAGCCGAACATCAGACCCTGGTCGCCCGCGCCTTGCTCCGCCTTCTTCTTACCCTTCGCCGCCTTCGCATCCACGCCCTGCGAAATGTCCGGCGACTGCTGCGTGAGAATCACGTTCACGAACACCTTGTCCGCGTGAAACACATCGTCGTCGTTCACGTAACCGATCTCTCGAATCGCCGCGCGCGTGATGGCCGGCACGTCGAGCGTGGCCTTCGTGGTGATCTCACCACCCACGATGGCGATGTTCGACTTCACGTAAGTCTCGCAAGCCACGCGGCTGGACTTGTCCTGCGCGAGGCAGGCATCCAGCACCGCGTCCGAAATGGTATCAGCGACCTTGTCCGGATGGCCTTCGCCGACGGACTCCGAAGAGAAGATGAATCGTTTGCTCATTAAATGTTTTGCCGACAGTTTGTGTCGTCGAATGCAAATATCGACGTATCAGGATGCGAAGATACGTAGAAACGAAAGGGAGTCAACGGGGAAGTTTTTCGTGCTGAATGTTCACGTCGAAAAAAGGAGAGCGACCGGTTGGAGAGATTAGTCACCCCGTTGGGGCTGGATTCACATCCCCGTGGAGGGCAATTTCACTTCCGAAAAACAATGGAACTTGTTACCGGATTCTCAAAACCGCCCCGGCTCGAAGCCCTGAATAAAGCTGCGATGGCGGAGTGTGACTCAGTGGACGCCGCTGTCGCGTATGTCACCGACGAAAGAGACAGATCCCTGATTGATTCGTGCATGAAGAACGGCGTGAAGCTCACGCTCTGGGCGCGCTACGACTATTCGATGCCGGTTTCCGAGGCGGTGCTGGAACGATTCCTGAATAAGAGGTCACCCGACTTTACGATCCGCATCGTCGCTGACATTTTTCACCCGAAGGTCATTTGGTGGCATGGCTTTGGTGCCTACATCGGCTCGGCAAATCTGACTGCGCGTGCTTGGTGGGGCGGCATCGAGGCCGGAGTATTTCTTACTGACGCGGAACTGAATCAGCAGGGTCTGGACGACCGGCTGACGGAGTTCTTTCAAGAGGTGGATGCGCTCTCGCATCCCGTGACTGACGAGTTCCTCGCGCACGTTCGCGACATGGGGAGAAGAAACGAGGCACTCAACCGCGAAGAAGTAAATGCGCAAAAGCGCCTCGATGAAGCGCGCAAGCAACTTGGCATCGAGAAGCTGAGTTCGTTGTTCGACATTACCCGGAAGCCTTCTGCAGACCGCCGCCGCGCAGCCTTTCTCAAAGAGTGGAACGCCACGCTTCAAACCCTGCGCCACATCGCCAGCCGTGTCGTGGATTTTCGCCCTGAATGGATTCAAGCCAGCGCCCCGGCGGGCGCACAGGCGGACCAGTTTCTCCACGCCTACTACTACAACTGCGTAAAGCAGGGGTCGGAAAATGGAACCCAGCGGCTCCACTTGGAAAATCGCAACAGTCCAGAGGCTGCATTGGTGAAAGCACTCAAATGGTGGCAAGCGTTGACCGAGCAACAGAACGAAAAAGAAATGCTAGAAGTCCGTCTGCCAGAACTACAGGACTTACTTCGCAGAGACCGTGTGCTCTCGCTGAACCGCGACGAGTTGGCTGAAGTATGTCTGCGAGTCCACGCGATTTCCAATCATGCGCGGCAAGCCAGCTACGATTCTCTTGGATTGCCTGAACCGAAAGAATCAATGACGGCGGATGATCGGGTGCGAAAATTTGGACGGTGGTTGTTCGACCAGAAGTCGCCAAAGGGTCGAACAGCTTTGCAAACGATCCATCACGTACTTTACGGGGGGCCGGACGGAGAGATCCCGCATCGCATCTTTGAATCGAGCTTCGACTTCTCCATGAAGATTCCTCGACTCAGCGTAAGCTCACTCGGTGAAATGGTCGGTTGGGTGCGTCCCGACTTCTCTCCGCCGAGGAATAATCGCACCAATAAAGCTCTGCGAGCGCTGGGCTACGACGTAAAAGTCTATGGCGAATAATTTAGCCCAGCGATTCTATTGCTCCCTGCTGCTGTAGAAATCAGTTACCCCGTCCGCCGTTTCTCCGCAGTCGAGTTCCCGCCTCGGAAATCCGAAATCTGAAATTCGCTCCTGCCCGGCGGCGGCGCGTTACTTCCCAGGCGGTTCTTCTCGGAGCGCCAACCCGGCATTATCGCTCTCCGTTCGCAGCGCATACGAAACCAACTTGTGTTTTGTACCTGCCGATTCCTTTTCGCGCCGACGATAATACTCCATCAACTTCTTCACATCGTAGCCGCAGGCACGCGCCACTTGCTCGCGATGACGATGAATCTCTTCGATGATTTCGTTCATGACCTGGCCTGTAACAGTTCTGCCGGTGTAACCCACTTCGCCCTCGCGCAGTCAGCGTGAGAAGACTCTGATCAGAGATCGCGATACACGTCCGAACGATGCTGCACGCGATAGATGCGAACGATTTTCTTGTCGTGGTAAATCCAGTAGAGGATCCGGTAATCGCCCACGCGGAGTTTGCAGAGTCCGGCAAGATCATCCGGCATTCCGACGAGCCTGCGATGCACGATGCTGGTCGCATTGTTGGCGAGCCAGAGGATTTTTCGTTCGATGCTCGCTCCGATGGCAGCATCAAGTTCGGCGAGCTGCGCGTCGGCCTTCTTGCCTACTTCGACTTGGTAGGACATGGCACGTGGCGCGGCTTCCAGGGTTTGAATTCACCAGCCAGGTCTTGTTTCCGCGCCTCACGCAGTTCCTTCACGACACGCGGATTGCGCGCCATTAACCAATCTTCCAATTCATCAAGCGTATCGAGGGATTCGAGAACGCGGAGAGGAATTTCGACCGTGGCAGACTGCGCTTTCATGGCCGGAGCGTATCGCGTTAACCCGCACGGAGCAAGGTCGCAAAACCCACGCAGTTCCCAAGTTCAGCACCATCGTCGGCCCACGCGCCGTTTCTCCGCAGTCGAGTTCCCGCCTTCGGAAATCCGAAATCTGAAATCCGCCACCCGATTCCGCGATTGTCACTCTGCCGCGGTTCACCTACCTTGCCGTTGTGCAGATCGCAGTTCCAGATGAAGCCTTGGGCAACGTGACGCTCGATGAGCGGGAAGCTCGGGTGCATCTGGCCATCGGTATGTTCGTCGAGGAGAAGGTCACGCTCGGACAAGCCGCCCGCATCGCAGGACTCTCGCAACCGGAAATGCTGCGACGCCTGGGCGACCACCGCATCCCAATCCACTACGGCCCTGCCGACCTCGCGCACGATTTGAAGATGGCTGAGCAATACACGCCGCCCAAGCGATGATTGTCGTCAGCGACACCTCGCCAATCACATCGCTCATCACCATCCAGCGCATTGATCTGCTTCAGGATCTGTTCGACACGGTTCTGATTCCTCCGGCGGTCGAGCGTGAGTTGCTGGCGTTCCACGACAAACTGCCGAACTTCATTCGCGTTGAAGCAACACTGGACCTCGCAACATTTCAGCGCCTCCAACCATTGCTTGACGAAGGCGAAGCGGAAGCAATTGCGCTGGCGAAGAAATAGAAACCCGACTGGCTGCTAATCGATGAAACGAAAGGCCGAGTCATTGCTGAGGCCGAAGGTCTGCGCGTCATTGGCTTAGCCGGTGCGCTTTCGATTTCAGCAGCTCCCACGGTCAGCGCCATCGCCGGCCCGCGCGCTGTTTCTCCGCCGTCGAGTTCCCGCCTTCGGGAGTCCGAGATCTGAAATCACGCTTTGTCTGGTGGAATCGGAATGCCCAACTCGCGGCAAATCTTCCGCGCCAGAAAGATTTTGATTTCGTTGTGACGCGGTACGGCTTCGGCATCGCCAGTCTTCGGATTCTTCCAGATGGAATGCGAGCCGCCTTCGCGAGCGAGAGTGCAACTTTCGGCCTGAAGATGACGCACGAAAGCGCGGCGCTTCATGCGAGAGCGAGAGGAGTACGTTCAGCGTGGGCCGGGGCTTCTTTCATCCCTTCTTCGCGATAATATTCGAGCATCGTCTCCACAGCCGCAGCAATGTCTTTCAAACATTCTTCGCGCGTAGTCCCTTGCCCATTGGCTCCTTTGACCTCAGGGCACCAGCCGACATACATGTCGTCTTCTTTGAAAGTGATGGCAGTGAACTGAGGTTTCATGGCAGCAACGTAGGCGACCCAACTGCCACCTTCAATTCGCAAATCAGGGCGGACGCATCAAAAGGCCAAAAAAAGGAGCAGGCAGTCCTGATTCCAGCCCGCGTTGAGTTGTTTGCCTTTGATGCCGCGCTTTTTCGTGCGGTCTTTCTTCAAGAGATTGAGCGCCAGCCGCAGTTGAGGGAGTCTCGCGAAGGGCGCGAAGGAAGCGAAGGTTCAAACAAGGTTTCGTCTTCAACTCCTTCGCGGCCTTCGCCGGCTTCGCGAGACATCTTCTCCGGCGACCATTCACGCGATGATTGGAAACCGATTTCCGGCACGCCATTTCAGGAAGCCAGCCGGTCATGCGTCTGGTAACGCTCGTCCGGTTGCCAAGTGGCTAACCGATCCTCGATGCGTCGCCACCCAACTCCTCGATCTCCCCCGCCAGTTCGTCCAGCATGCCGGGCTGCTTGTCATCATGTAGCAGCCGACGTGAGGAGGCTCCATTTGAATTCCGGGAAACGATCAGAGCCTCCTGACGTCGGCTGCTACAGTTCAGGGGCGCGCCGCGCGATGCGTTTTGGGAATCGAGCGTGGGCGGTTTCGCGCTCATCATCGTAACTTCACTGGATCTCGTGATTCACAAAATGGGCGGCAACAAAGGGCAATACAGATAACCGACGTGGAAATCAGTCCTTCAAGTAAACCGGTCCGTCGAGTGATCGAAGCATCGAAGCGTCGTGCCAGCGGCTCAGCAGTAGCATTGAGACGATGGAACCGCAGAAGGCGAGGAACATGTCCCATTGCGTGTCCCACACGTCGCCTTGCGTGCCGAGGAAATCGTTCGCCGCTTCACCAGAGAATATCGCCGCTCCCCATTCCAAAAATTCGTAGCAGGCGCTGAACGCGAGGCAACACGCGACGGCGAGCACAGGCAGCCACCACGAGCGTGACACGCGCGCCGAGCGGATGAGCAGTTCGCGAATGAAGATCGCCGGGATGAATCCCTGTGCGATGTGTCCGAGACGATCGTAGTGATTGCGTTGCCAGCCGAACCATTCCTTCGTCCAATCGCCCAGCGGAACTTTCGCGTAAGTGTAGTGTCCGCCGACGGCGAGAATCACTGAGTGCAGCGCGAGCAGGACCAGACAAAGCCTGCTCAGTGGAAATTTGCGGTCGGTGAATGGAAGCGCGATGAGTCCGATCCAGACGGGAAAGTTTTCCATCGCCCACGTAAATCGATCCGCACTCGGATTCAGGCCGAGGACGATTTGAACGAGGAGCACGAGGCCGCAGACGACCAGCGACTCGCGCCGAATCCGAGGGCGGTCAGGAACTACTCGAGTCCCAGTATCCGGCGGCCTTGTTCCGAGATCATCGACTGGTGCCATGGTGGATCCCAAACGACTTCGACATTTGCTTCCTCGACGCTGTCGAGCCCGAGGATTTTTTGCTGCGCGTCGCCGGCGATCGCCGGCCCCATGCCGCAGCCCGGCGCAGTGAGCGTCATCTTCACGTTCACTTTGCTGAAACCGTTGGGGAGCTTTTCAACGGCGAGATCGTAAACCAATCCAAGGTCCACGATGTTCACGGGAATCTCCGGGTCGTAGCACGTGCGAAGAATTTCCCAAAGCTGCTTTTCGTCGACAGGCTCGGGCGTGCCGGCCATCTGCCTCTTTTCCTCGACCAGCGGATCGAGGCCGAGAGCGTCGCCGTCCTTACCTGCGATGCGATAGAGTCCGCCCTGCGCGTGAACGGTGAAGGTGCCGCCGAGCGTTTGCGTGATGTCCACATGAGTGCCGGCAGGCAACACCACCGGTGCGCCGTGGGGAATTTGCACCGCGTCCACATCACGCTTGAGATCAATCGAAGTCACGTCTTGCATACGACTTGCGGAGTGTCGTCTGCGGAAATGGAGTTGTAAACACCCCGCTCGAATCCTGCTGGCGCCAGAATTTGCGTCAGCCGTGACCGGTCACTTTTTTTCGGAGAAGGCGTAAAGATGTTTCTCCGTCCGCACGTGGATCGTTCCGGTGCTGAGCGCGGGCGTGGACCAGATTTTTTCGCCGAGATCATTTCGGGCCAGCACTTGCAATTGTTCTCCCGCTGCGCTGAGGCACACAACCACGCCGCTGTGCGACGCGAGATAAATCTGGTCCCCGGCTGCGACCGGCGAAGCGCAGAAGGAACCGGGCGCGCCGATGCGTTCCTGGAATAACATTTCGCCTGTGGCCGCCTTCACGCAGGTCACGAATCCGCCGTCGCGAACCATGTAGATTCGCCCTCGGTAATAGAGCGGTGAGGGAATCTCTGGAATGCCACGGCTCATTTGCCAGGCGACGTGTGATTTCGTCACATCGCCTTTGCCGCCGGGGCGGATGGCTTTGAGCGAGGGACTGGAGCGGGCACTGTATTGCTTCACGAACACGGCGAACTCCGTCTCCGTCAGTTCGCCATCGCGATTGCCATCCACGCTGTCGAACATCCTCAGGAACGGGAACGGCAGGAAACGACCCGGATGGTCCGGCGGCAATTCCGGGCGGATCGTGAACTTGAAATCCTTCGGCACCTCCGCCTTCTGAATCCGAGTGTCGCCGTTTTGATCGAGCTTCACCATGTCCGGCCAGATCATCGTTTCGAATCGTTCCGTCGGCGGACCCGCGAGACCGGAGGAACTGACGAAGAGCAATCCTTCACCGGCGACCGGCATGCTGATCGTTTCCGTGGAGTAGCCATCCACCCACCAAAGATCTTTTCCGGTGCGGCTGTCGTAAGAGATCAACCGCCGCGAGCCGACGACAACGATCTCGGAATTCCCATCGTGTTCCCACAGCATGGGCGTGGCCCAACCGGAGCTGGAGAGCGGTCGGGCCGCTTCCCACGCGACGGTGCCGTCCGCGAGATTCACGGCCAGCAGCCGCGAGGTCTTGTCGTTGCTGTCGAGCACGAGCACGACGGTTTTCCCGACCCGAATCGGAGAACTGGAAGTTCCATAAGTGCTCTTGGGAGTGGGCAGCGGCTTGGTCCAAAGCTCCGTTCCTTCATGGTCGTAGCAGAGCAACCCGAAGGAACCGAAATACACGACGACGCGACTCTCATCCGCCAGCGGCGTCGGCGACGCGGGACTCGAGAACGCGTGGACACTTTCAATCGACCCGGCCGGAACGGTTCGTTGCCAGAGAATTCTGCCGGTGCTTCGGTCCAAGGCGATGGTTTGGAGCTTCCCGGTTTGTGAACCGGTGAAAGCAGTGAGAAAAATTCGGTTGCCGACAACTACAGGGGAAGAGTGGCCCGGCGGAATTTCCGCACGCCAGACAAGATTGCTCGCTCGACCGAAGCCAGCAGGCGGAGCAGCGTGAATGGAAATGCCCTGGCCGTCAGGCCCCCGGAATTGCGGCCAGTCGCCTGGCGCGGCCGCGCTGGGGCCACTGATGGAGAGCAAAAGGGTGCCGAGTGACAGAATGGAAATGCAGTTTTGATTTCTCACATTGAACAGGTCGCGCGCTTCATTGGAGGGAAACAAGTCACGCATCATTCAAAAAGTTTAACGCGCGAGCGCGCCATCCTGACCGGCCAGCCACGATCGTCTGATGTTCGCGAACTACGGCGACACACGGCTTGTGAGCGGTTCGTCGCCAAAACTGAATTTGGCGTGGCACGTTCCCCAAAAACGCGGATTCTTTAACTCACGTCAATTTCAACACGTCTTGAGATGGCAGAATCACCGACAAGTATCATGAGCCAACAAACTCGTTTCACGCTGTCCCAGAAGGACATTCCGTCGCGCTGGTACAACCTCAACGCCGACTTCCCCGAGCCGCTGCCGCCGCCGTTGCATCCCGGAACGAAGGAACCGCTGCCGCCCGAGGCGCTGGAACAGATTTTTCCGCGCAACATCATCGAGCAGGAAATGAGCGCCGAGACCTGGATCGAAATTCCCGAACCCGTGCGTGACATCTACGCGTTGTGGCGGCCCACGCCGTTGCTGCGGGCGGTGCGGTTGGAACAGGCGCTGCAAACCCCCGCGCACATTTATTACAAGTACGAGGGCGGCAGTCCCGCCGGCAGCCACAAGGTCAACACCTCCGTGCCGCAGGCTTACTTCAACAAACTCGCGGGCACGAAACGGCTCGCGACCGAAACCGGCGCAGGCCAATGGGGATCGTCGCTCGCTTTCGCGTGCAGCCTCTTCGGATTGGAGTGCAATGTTTACATGGTCAAGGTGAGCTACGATCACAAGCCGTATCGCCGCATGCTCATGCACACCTGGGGCGCGACCGTTCACGCGAGCCCGAGCGACCAGACCGAATACGGACGCAAGCTGCAGAAGGAAGATCCGCATTGCGCCGGCAGCCTCGGCATCGCCATCAGCGAAGCCATCGAGGACACAGTCAAAACTCCCGACACGAAATACTCGCTCGGCAGCGTGTTGAATCATGTCTGCCATCACCAGACGGTCATTGGCGAGGAGACGATTCTTCAGATGGAAATGGCGGGTGAAGAACCTGACGTGATCTTTGGCTGCTGCGGCGGCGGGAGCAATTTCGCCGGGCTGGCTTTCCCGTTTCTGCGCGGGAAGATCAAAAACAATAAGAAGTACCGTATCGTCGGCGTTGAACCGTCCGCCTGCCCGACGCTGACGAAGGGAGAACTGCGTTACGACTTCGGCGACACGGCGGAAACAACGCCGTTGCTGAAGATGTACACGCTTGGCCACACCTTCATGCCGCCGTCCATTCACGCAGGCGGCCTCCGTTATCACGGCATGTCACCTATGGTAAGTCATGCGCTGAAGCTCGGTCTGATCGAGGCCGAAGCGTATCACCAGACGAAAGTCTTTGAAGCGGCGACGCTGTTTGCGCGCAAAGAAGGCATCGTGCCCGCGCCTGAGTCTGCCCATGCAATCGCTGCCGTGGTGGACGAGGCGATCAAAGCGCGCGAGGAAGGAAAGAAGCGTGTGCTGCTTTTCAATCTCTCCGGCCACGGCCTGCTCGACCTGAGTGCGTACGAAAGCTATCTGCACGGGAAATTGCAGGACGTGTGAACTCAATCCCATTTTCGAAAAACATGAAACCCCTACTTGTCCGACTGTCCCTCGCGGGCGCCATTTCTCTCTTGGCGCTCTCGCTTCAAGCTCAACCCACGGCCCACTATGTGCCCGGTGTCGAAGGCATCAAGGGCGCGTCACTGCCGCCGCCCGGTTGGTACGTGCGCGACTACAACGTGGCTTATACGGCGGATCGCGTGAACGACGCCAAGGGCCACAGCGCCGGCCCGCCGAACTTCGAAGCGTTCACCTATGCGAACGTGCCGCGCGTGATCTACATCACCGAGACGAAGTTCCTCGGCGGCTTTGTCGGTGTGGATGCGCTGCTGCCGCTGATCCATCAAAGTGTTACCGCGGGTGGCTTCGACGACAGCACCTTTGGCATCGGCGATTTCTTCGCCGAAGCGACGCTCTCGTGGCACATCCCGCGATTTGACTTCTCCGTGGCCAGTGGCGTCTGGATGCCGTCGGGTAATTCGGAGCGCCCGCCGACGACTCGCGTGGGCGCGGGCTATTGGACGCCCATGCTCACGGCTGGTGCGACATGGTTCATCGACGCTGAAAAGACCTGGGCGGTCTCGGCGCTGAACCGATACGAATTCAACACCGAGCAGCGCGACACGCACGTCACTCCCGGCCAGGCTTACACGCTCGAATGGGGCGTGAGCAAAACACTGGCAAAAGTCATCGACGTGGGAGCGGTGGGCTATTACCAGCAGAAGGTCACCGGCGACAGCGGACCGGATGCCTTCGAACAGCCGCGCAACCGCGTGGCCGCAGTCGGCCCCGAGATCAGCGTGGCATTTCCGAAGCAGATGTTCTTCGCGTCGTTTCGGTACCTCTATGAGTTCATGGCGGAGAACCGAGCGCAGGGACACACTTTCGCGCTGACGTTTACCAAGCGGCTTTAGCCTGGACTCCGAAGCAGGATTCCACCATGAGCGCGCTGCCTTAAAGGTGGCGCGCTCACGTTTTTTGATGTGCGGCATTCATACGCTGACCTCCTTCAGTTTCGGCGTGAGCAGATGGATGACGCCCAGCGCCATGAGGTAGGCGGAGCCGGCGATGATGAACACCGGCACGTAGCTGCCAGTGCGTTGCAGAACTTCCCCGACGATGAGGGCGATGAGCATTCCGCCGACGGCTCCCGCCATCCCGCCAATGCCCACGACGGAGCCCACGGCACGGCGCGGGAACATATCGCTGGTGAGCGTAAAGAGATTCGCCGACCAGCCCTGGTGCGCAGCGGCCGCCAGTGAGACCAGCCCCACGGCAACCCAGAGGTTGGAAGCTTTCGCCGCGAAGATGATGGGCACGACCGCCAGCGCGCAGAGGAGCATGGCTGACTTGCGCGCGGCATTGACGCTCCATCCGCGCTTGATCAGCGTGGACGACAGCCAGCCGCCGCCGATGCTGCCGACGTCCGCCACCAAATAGATGACGACCAGCGGCAGGCCGATGGATTTGAGGTCGAGGCCGTGGTTGCGGTGGAGAAAGTCTGGAATCCAAAACAGGTAGAGCCACCAGATGGGATCGGTCATGAACTTGCCGAGCGCGAAGGCCCAGGTTTGCCGATGCGGGAAAAGTTTTCGCCACGCGACGGGTGTCACGGCCTCGGCCGGGTCGCTGCGGATGTAGGCAAGTTCGGCGGGCGACAGGCGCGGATGCTTCTCCGGCGCGCGATAAATCCACAGCCACCATGCGAGCCAGAGGAAGCCGGTGAGGCCGGTGGCGATGAAGGCCCATTGCCAGCCCCAGTGCAGCGTCAGCCACGGCACGGCCAGCGGCGTGACGAGCGCGCCGACATTGGTGCCGGAGTTGAAAATGCCGGTGGCAAGAGCTCGCTCCTTTTTGGGGAACCACTCGGCGACCGTTTTGATGGCCGCCGGAAAATTCCCCGCTTCACCCAGACCCAACGCGAGCCGCGCCAGTGCGAAGCCGGCCGCCGCGCCGGAAACCAGCACCACGGAGAGGCCGGTCCTGGCGTCGAGGTTGAGCGTGGGCAGTTGCAGCGCGGGGAACCAGTCCGCGCCGGCATGCGCGATGGCGGCGATGCTCCAGATGATCACCGCGAACGCGAAGCCAAGCCGCGTGCCGATCTTATCCATGACGCGTCCGGCGAGCAGCAGGCCAATGGCGTAGGCGAGCTGGAAACTGAACACGATGGCGGCGTAGGTGCGTTCGTCGCTCCAGCCGAATTCCTTGACGAGCGTCGGCTTGAGGATGCCGATGACCTGCCGGTCAATGTAGTTGATGGTCGCGGCGAAGAAGAGCAGCGCGCAGATCACCCAGCGATAGTTTCCGGGACTGCGTTGTTTCTGCCCGGTCGTCATCGCACGGCGGAGGCGGACACCTCCAGCGTCTCGCCTCGCATTGCAGGAACCACATCGTCCGCCGTGGCGTGGAGCAGGAGCAATTGTGACCGCTTGTCATCCAACTCGGGCACTTCCTCGCGAGCCTTGGCGAACATTTTCATGTCGTGATCATTCCTCAGGTCCATGGCGCAGCGGAAATTCGCGGCACACTGGAGACGGATGGACAATTCACCATCAGACCCCTGCGGGTCGAGACTGTCTTCGGGCCGGGTAAGCGCAAGCATCGAAAAGAAATTGCCGCCGGCGGAGATGCCGATGCGTGCTTCCCCTCGAGACCTTTCCGCAGTAAGAACTCGTCCACTCAGCATCGCATGAAAACGGCCATCAAACTCTTTGCGTTCATTTGCGTCATCGGTGCCGCGCTTCAGGCAGCGGAGAATCCAAAGCCCAACCTCATCTTTATCCTCAGCGACGATCTCGCGATGGGCGACCTCGGGAGCTACGGGCAGAAGCTGATCAAGACGCCGAACCTCGACCGCATGGCGCGCGAAGGAACGCGCTACACCCAGGCATATTGTGGCACCAGCGTGTGCGCGCCGAGCCGGGCGTCGCTGATGACAGGATTGCACAGCGGGCATTGCCCCATTCGCGCGAACTGGGAACTCGCGCCCGGCGAAGGGCAGCAGCCGTTGCCGACGAGCACGGTCACCGTCGCGGAAATTCTCAAGGGCGCGGGTTACGCGACGGCGTGCATGGGAAAGTGGGGCATGGGGATGTTCAACACGACCGGCAGTCCGTTGAAGAAAGGCGTCGACCATTTCTTCGGCTACAACTGCCAGCGCCACGCCCACAGTTACTTCCCGACCTATCTCTACAATGATGACCAGCGCTTTGAATTGGCTGGCAACGACGGCACGAACGTTGGCAAGACCTTCGCGCAAGAGTTGATTCAAACGGACGTCGAGCGCTGGGTGCGCGCGCAAAAGGACAATCCGTTCTTCCTCTTCTACGCCATCACGCTTCCGCATGGCCGTCACGAGATCGACAGCCTCGGCGAGTACGCGCGCAAAGACTGGACGCCGCAGCAGAAGGCTTACGCCGCGCAGGTCACGCGCCTCGACGCCGACGTGGGCCGCCTGCTCGCGTTGCTCAAGGAACTCAAGCTCGACGAGAAAACACTCGTGATGGTCGCGGGCGACAACGGATCGTCGTTCGGTCCGCAGTCCGAGATGGGCAAACGTTTTGATCAATCCATGGGCGGCAAGTTGCGAGGCTTCAAGCGCGGCATGTACGAAGGCGCGCTTCGTCAGGCGGCGCTCGCGCGCTGGCCGGGAGTCGTTCCCGCCGGACGCGTGAGCGATGAGCCGTGGGCATTTTGGGATTTCCTGCCGACCGCGGCCGAACTGGCGGGCGCGAAAATTCCCGACAGCTTCAAGCCGGACGGCCTTTCGCTCGTGTCCTTCCTCAAAGGCGGCGCCGCGCCAAAGCGCGATTACTTCTACTGGGAGGTTCACGAAGGTCCGTCCATCCAGGCCGTGCGCTTTGACGATTGGAAGGCGGTGAAGAATGGCCCCGGCAAACCCATCGAACTCTACGACCTCAAGGGCGACGAGGCCGAGAAGACCGATGTCGCAGCCAGTCACACTGATCTCGTCTCCAAGGCCGAGTCGATCATGCGCGAAGCCCACGTGGATATTCCAGAATGGCCGATGGTCGCGAACCAGAAGCAGCGCACGGAGTCGCGCCGGAAAAGTGGTCTGGTGAAATAGGAGCGCAACGATGAGAACGCTCGCCATACTCTTTGCGTCACTTTGCATTCTTTGCGTCTCATCCGGCGCGACGGAGAAGCCGCATATCCTGTTCGTCCTCGCCGATGACATGGGTCTGGGAGATGTCGGTTCCTATGGTGGAAAGATCGCGCCCACGCCGAACCTTGACCGTTTGGCGCGGGACGGCACTCGCTTCACAAAGTATTACAGTGCATCGCCGATTTGTTCGCCATCGCGCTGCGGGCTGATCACGGGGCAGTTTCCCGCGCGCTGGGGCATCACCAGTTTTCTCCAGACGCGTGCCGGCAATCGAGAGTGTGAGCAGGCAGATTTCCTCGACCCGAAAGCGCCGTCCCTGCCGCGCGTGCTTCAAGCCGCCGGTTACGCCACCGCGCATATTGGCAAGTGGCATCTCGGCGGCGGACGAGACGTGACCAACGCGCCGAAGTTCTCCGCTTACGGCTACGATGTCGGACTCGGCACTTACGAAAGCCCGGAACCGGCCGCGGGCCTCGGCCTCAAGACCGTGCCGTGGGGAACGAATCGCGAGACGCAACAAGTCGCCCGCCACGACCGCACGCGCTGGATGGTGGACGAGACGCTCGCCTTTCTGAAGAAGCACGAGGGCCGTCCCTGCTTTGTGAATCTCTGGCTCGACGATACTCACGCGCCGTGGGTTCCGGACAAAGTCGCGCGTGGCAATCAGCGCAAGAATCTCGCCGCCGTCATCACTGAACTTGACCGGCAAATGGGCCGACTCATGGATTCTGTGCCCGCGAACACTCTGCTTATTTTCGCCACGGACAACGGCGCGTTGCCCACGTTCAATGGAGAGCGCAACACCGGTCTGCGCGGGAGCAAGCTCAGCCTCTACGAAGGCGGCATCCGCCTGCCCTTCATGGTGCGCTGGCCCGGCCATGTCCCTGCTGCGCGCGTGGACGACACGACCGTGCTGCACGCCGTGGATATGTTGCCCACCCTCGCCAGCATTGCCGGCGCGAATATGCCCGCCGGCTATGCGAGTGATGGCGAAAATTTCGGTGCCGCGCTCCTCGGCAAACCTGCCACGCGCGCGAAGCCGCTCTTCTGGGAATACGGTCGCAACGACACGTCGTTCAAATACCCCGCCGCCCCCGACCGCAGCCCGAACGTCGCCATGCGCGAAGCGAACTGGAAACTTCTAATCAACGCTGACGGCACCAGCGCGGAACTCTACGACATGGTTGCCGACCCGAACGAAACGAAGAACCTCGCGGCCGAAAAGCGTGACGTAACCATGCGTCTCGGCGAGGCCGCGCTGGCGTGGAGAAAGTCGCTGCCGTGAGGATTCGCGGCAAAGCGCTCCACGAGACGCATAGTGCGAAGAACTCAACGCGGGCTGGGTGAAAGAATCGGACTTCGAGCGAACGAAGACGAAAGACAGCCCACCTTGAAAATGGCGTTCATGGTTCTTGCGTCGCGGTGCTCAGGCTTTCAAACCCTTCAGGTTGGGTTCGAGCTTCTGGCCCGCCTTGATCAATGCCGCGAGGGAGAGTTCGCCCCGTGCATAGGCGGCCTCGCGCCCGAGCACAGCGGTCAGATTCGAGCGCACTGAAGGGGCGACGGTCGGATTGTCGTACTGGCCAGTCGTGATGAATTGGTGGAACTCGCGGATGTTGTCCTTCGTGCCGCTGGTGTAGAGCTCCGGGTTCGTGCCGCGATAGACATCCTTGCCCCGCACCAACACGTCTTTGAAATAGTCCGTCTGGATATATCCCTCGGAGCCATACACGCGGGCGACGATTTCGTCCTTCATCTCGGGAACGGTTTGGATGCAGGTGAACGACAGCGGCACGTCGTCCGGGAAAATGTAGTTGATCGCGAAATGGTCCCAGATGCTGCCCTTGCGCCGGAGCTTCTGACCGCCTGCGCCAATGGCCCGGACCGGGTCGGCGCCGATGATCCAAGTGGCGACGTCGAGCGCATGGATGCTTTGCTCGACGATGAAATCACCGCCGAGGGCGAGAACGAAATACCACGAGCGCAATTGTTCCTCGGCCGATGCCGGCGGCATTCCACGCCCGCCACCGCGCCACGGGTAATGCGCCTCGCCCATGACGATCTTGCCGATGTCGCCGTTGCGAACCATGGCGAGGGCTTTGCGGTAGTGTTCGTTCGCGCGTGTCTGGAAATCGACGAGGAAGACAAGTTTCTTCGCGGTGGCGCGTTTGCCGGAGTCGGCAACGCTCAGGCAGCCCGGCGCATCGACGGCGATGGGCTTGGCGAGATAGACATGCTTGCCCGAGTCCACGGCGGCGGCGGCTTGTTCCGGGTGGAAGTACGGCGGCGTTTCGATCACCACGGCGTCGAGCTTCGATTCCAGCATCCGTTTGTAGCCGGCCAATCCGGTGTAACGGCGGGACGGATCGATCGCATGCTTGGTGCCGAACTGGTCCACCTTTTCCTGGAAATAATCTGCGCACGCGACCCAACGGAAAAGCCCGCTCTCCTCGAACAGCGGTCCCAGCCAACTGCCGCGTCCGCCGCAGCCGATGATGCCGACCTCGATCCTGGAGTTCGCCTCTGCACCGAAAGCCAGCGAGGGGCTGAGTGACGCGAGAGTGGTGGCGGTGGCGGTGCCGGCGAGAAACTTGCGGCGATTGAGTTGCGAGAGGGAGCTTGTGTTCATGGTGTCAGGGGGTGTTTTGGGGTTACTTGCGCTTGAGAACTTTCACGGCGCTGCGCATCCAATCGATGATCCGGCGCGTCCTTTCGTCCTTGTTGCGGCTCGAGGCGCGCCAGTTGTCGGCATGCAGCCTCAACTGAATCATCGTTGTATCTGTGTCTGCGGATGCTGCGGTCAGGTCAAGAATTCATTTCGATCAGTCGCAGTCCGGGCGGGGTGTTCTTCGTGAAGGAGAGCTACCGTGAAGTGTTCGGGTGGCAACTGAGAACGGAACATGGCTCGGCAGTTCCGCCGCTCGTGCGACGGGGATTACACCAAGGCTAAATATGAAGCGCGGCCAAAGTTTGCCCGCCGCAGGAACCGATTACGCCGATGTCCGCAACTCGATGGTTGAGACGCGATTCGCCGTTCGTTTGGTTTTGGCCGCAAGCCGCGGCCGGGCTGCCTCCGTTGTCTGCTCCAGAACCACAAACACCGTTCGAAAAAGTATTCCGACATCCCGGCGCAGCGACATGTTCCGGCCGTAGGCAATGTCCAGCTCGATCATCCGTTGAAACGTGGTGTGGTTCTTCCCGCTCACCTGCCACAGTCCCGTCAATCCCGGCACGGCATTGCAACGTTGCCGGTCTTGTTGGCTGAATTTCTCAAACTCATAGCTCACGCACGGTCGCGGACCCACGATTGACATCTCGCCGCGAAGCACGTTGATGAGTTGCGGCAGTTCATCCAAACCCGTCGCGCGCAAAAACCAGCCAATTGGAATCACGCGGTTGTCGTTCGCGGCGTCGAGTTTGGTCAGCGGCACCCCGGACGACATCAGTTTTGCAAGATGCGCTTCATGACTTTGCGTTTCGACATTTGGCTTCATCGTGCGGAACTTGAAGCAGCGAAAAGGCCGTCCAAACAGCCCGATGCGCTCCTGGCAGAATAACACCGGGCCGCGGGAGCAAATCTTGATCGCCAGTGCAATGACAGCCGCCATCGGAATCAGGGCGGGCAATGCGAAAACAATGCAGCAAAGATCGAGCGTTCGTTTCCAGCGCGGCAGTGGATTGCGGGGTGAGCAAGACGAGTCGGTCCCGGATTCAGCGGACGATCGGGCCCTGAAGCATTTCACAAAAACAAATGCGATGGTCACAGCCAGCCAGCCACCCGCGATTAAATTCCATGTATCCATTGGTTGTTACCGTCTCCAGTGGTTTCAGGCTACTACGGCTCCCCAGCGCTCGGAAATCCGTACCCCCACGAGAGGCCGTCTAGGGGAATTCCCGTGGCGTGCAACGGCAGTCGCGCGGCGCGGACATCGAGGATCACAACCCACACACGGATGGCGTAATTTCACGTCTTTGATGGCCCCGCTAATGGCAGTCTGCTCCGTCGCATCGATCACAACAACAGACACAGGGTTCTACTGACACGCGTTGCTTGGATCACGCTGGCCGGATGACTTTTTCAGGATGCGGCGCCAATTACTTCCCGGTCGTCTGCGGTGGCAGCGAAAAAAAACGTGCCGAAGCCGGGATGATCGCCCAGAGCGAATGCGCCTTCGGGGCGGATTTTGTCTGCGGCCTGCTTGGTGAATGGCGCCGGAATACCACGGCGAACCTGGTAGTGATTCCAAACCATCTCGTAGACCGGGCGCAGGCGTCTGCGGCTCATGGTCGAGATCTTTTGGTGCCGATATTTTCCGGTTGTGTCCACACACGGAACGAACGGCACGTCCTCGCCAAGGTTGTAGCGCGCCGTGTATTCAAATCCCTTGAGCAGCCGGTTGTCGGACTCGCCGTAGAGATCGACGCCTTGATGCCACGCGGGATAGGTGTGACGCATCAACTTGGCGGCGTTCACGAACTTGAAACCGTTCAGCCACGCGCTGAGTTGAACATCTCGGAGAATTTCCACGGCCTTGCGCGCGTGCGCTTCGTCGCCGGTGACGCATCACATCAATGCGTTCTGGTACGCGGCGCTTTCGTCCGCGACCATCTGTGGAATTCCCGGCGATGCGCTGGGTGCGCGCGCCACGGTGGCGAACGGTCCGAGCAGCTTCCAATCCGCGCGCGAGGCAGCGTCACTGCGCAACTTCTCGAAGCCGCTCTTCTACGCTTCGTCGCCTGCCGCCACGCGTCGGCGCATTCGATCGAGATTGTCACGCGTGTGAAGAAGTCCTGGGTGCGTGAACACTCTCGACGTGGCTTGTTGCGTTGTCGCCGCGATCAGATGAAAAGTGCGCGTCACCGGCTCGGCGCTTTGCACCAGTGGCTCGATGGTGCGGCCCCATTGATACGCCACCACTTTCACCTCGACCGGCCTGTGGCTGCGCGGCGGCATCGGCGTGAATCGGAGCCGATGGCCGGCGACTTCCGCCGGCCCGCTGCGCACGAAGTATTCTACTGGCAATCCGGAATCCGTCGTGGCGTTCAACTCAAGTTCGGTGAGCGTCGCGGGTGGGTCGGCGATTTCTGGAAACGTGATGCGCTGCGGTTTGCCTCCCGCGCCATCGAAGGGAATGACGATGACTTTGCTGCCATGGGTGTCGTTGCCCTTTTCCTAGTTCTTCGGAACATCGAGCACCGCTTGGATCAAGGTTTTCAGGGACATCGGTTAAGCATGAACCGGGCGGTCATTCCAGGCAACCTCACCGACGCGCCGACGCGTAGTGGCCGGTGCGCGCCTTTGATGCATTCGATCTATTTCCGCTTTCGCAATTCCCGACGCTGTGTAGGATCGCCGCCCCAATGAAACATTTGTTTTTAGCTCTCACTTTCGTCAGCGCGATGGCCGTGCGGCTCACTGCGGCTGATGCTGAACCCAACACTCTGACCGCTGATGAAAAAGCGGCCGGATGGAAGCTGCTCTTCAACGGCAAGGATCTGAGCGGTTGGCACAACTTCAAGAAGACTGACATCAAGCCCGGCTGGCAGGTAAAGGACGGCACGCTCGCCTGTGTCGATCCGCACAACGCCGGTGACATCGTAACCGCTGATTCGTTCGGTGCCTTTGAACTTCAGCTCGACTACAACATTTCCGAAGGCGGCAACAGCGGGATCATTTATCACGTGACCGACAAAGGTGGCGCCGTGTGGGCGACCGGGCCGGAGATCCAGCTCGAAGATAATGCCAAGGCCGCCGACCCGCAGCGTTGCGGCTGGCTCTATGGTCTCTACAAGCCGGACAACGATCCCAAGACGGGCAAGACTCTCGACGCCACCAAGCCCGCGGGCGAATGGAACCACATGCGCATCGTGATCAGCCCGGACAAGTGCATTCACGAAGTGAACGGCGTGAAATACTTCGAGTACGTGATTGGCAGCGAGGATTTCAAC
>JBBRBM010000023.1:0-45025 GCA_038205745.1 Verrucomicrobiota bacterium
GAGCGGCCGCGCGAAGCCGTGACGAGCCGTCCGCTCCTGCTGTGCGCGGTGGGCCGGGTGGTGGAGAGTGGCCGGCAGGTGAGCTTGCGATTGACCAGCACGCACGCCGAGGCCGCGCGGGCGCAACGCCTGTTGACTGGCCTGAGCCTGTTTTTGAGCGGACTGGGGAACACTGCGGAGCAGTTGAAGCCCGGACAACGCTGGGAGCGGATCTGGGCGAGGATTTTGGAACCCTGGCGGCGGCCCCAGGCGGCGTTGCCGGGTCCCAGCGGGTGAAGGTTAGCCCGAGCGCAGAACCAACCGTTCTTACTAACCTCAACGCCGCGCCAAAAAGCCGTCGTGCCGGCCCAACACGCCCTCTACTGCCGTTTTAAGGCTGAAAGAAATGGGGGAATTATTTGGGGAAACCATTGCCGCCCATTTGCGCTTCGCGCGGGCAAGCGTGCGAACCAACAGTCCCATTGTTCCCGTTGGGTAAGGCGCGCGGGGTTCCGCTCTGCGCGAGGATCGGGGAAATTCAGGCGACGCGTTCACGCGCGCCTGGGCGGACATCTCAGCGGCGAGCCTTGGTCGCGGGTTGTGGCTGGCGCCGTGAATCGACGAGCCACCAGACGATCATTGCGGGCCCGAAGCAGATCGCCACACCAATGGGCACCACCATGATGCCCCAGTAATTCATGTCCGTTAATTCCATGATGAAGGTGCGAGCATTTCTGCTGCGGCGCCGGGAGTAAAGTTTGTTTTGCGCAGACGCGGCCCGTCGCGACCGAAGGCAGGCGTTACGCTTCCTTCGTCATCGGCCAACCCGCCGCGACGAGCGCCTTGTAGCCGCCGATGAGCGACGCGACGTTGCGGTAACCCATGCGTTGGGCGACATCGCACGTCAGCACGGAGCGATAACCGCCGCCGCAATACATGATTACTTCCGTCTTCGGGTCGGCGATCCTTTGCTCGATGTCGCGCTCCAGCACGCCCTTGCCGAGATGAATCGCTTCCCTGGCGTGGCCGTTGCGCCATTCATTGTCCTCGCGCACATCCAGAAGGATGGCTTTGGGATTTGCAGCGAGGCGTTCGCGGGCTTGCTCGATCGTGAGTTCCTTCACGTGTGGGCGCGCTTCGTTGACGATTTTCAGGAATCCAGGTGCGTGATCCATGCGCCGAGTTAAAGCATGAAATGCCCGGCGCGCAATACTGCGAAAGACGCGTCGCTTACTTGACCGCGTAGCAGAGCAGCACGCCTTGATCGCGGATGTAGAGCCGACCGTTGATGACGACGGGATGCGGCCAACTATTCTCCTTGCTGCGATCAGGTTGATTGAAGCGACCGGTTTCCTTGTAGCCATCCGGCGTGGCTTCGACGAGAGCGATGGTTCCCTTCCCGCCTCCGCTGCGCGTGTAGAGGAAACCGTCCGCGTAAGTCACCGCGCCTTTGCCAACACCAGGATTGCTCCAGACCATTTCGCCGGTGTCGAACTTCTGGCAAACCCAACCCTTCCCGTCTGAGTGCCCGTAAAGATATTCGCCCACGCGGACGACGCCGCCGTGGTGATCGACCATGACTTTGTTTTCGTAAACCTGTTCGGCTTTGAAGGCATCGCCGCTCTTCGTGACCTTGAAAGCGTTGCAGCCGACTCCGTAGCCAGATGTGACGTACACGTGGTCTTTGTAAACGATCGGTGTGGGGATCGTCGCGGTGCGTCCCTTGCGATCAGCGCGCCACAAAAGTTTTCCATCCGGCGCCACGCCGAAGACGCTGCGGCCGGTCATTTGCACGTATTGCTTCATGCCGGCGATGGTTGCAGGCACAGGCGAAACGTATTCCGCGGCGTCAGTGAGGTCGGTGGTGCGCCAGACTTTTTCGCCGGTCTTTTTGTTCAGCGCGACCATCGTTCCGTCGAGGCCGCCGGGTGTGCAGATCAAATTGTCGCCGTCCACGAGCGGTGATTCCGCGTAACCCCAGCCGCCGAACTTGCCGTTGAAATCCTTCACGAGGTTCTTCCGCCAGACTTCCTTGCCGTCGGCAGTTTGATGGCAGACGAGGTCGCCATGCTGGCCCATCGTAAAGACTAAATCGCCATCGACAGTCGGTTGACCGCGGGTGCCGGGGTACCCGATCGGAGGAGCGCCAGAGCGACCAAGCTTCGCGCTCCAGATTTTCTTGCCGTCCGTGTCGAGCGCGTGAACGAAGCTCGAATCGCCAGCATCACCCGTCGTGTAAACGCGATCTTTCGCGACCGAGACACTCGCGTAACCGCTGCCGAGGTTCGTCGCTTTCCAAACCAGCGTTGGACCATTTGTGGGCCATGTTTTGAGGAGCCCGGTGTCGGGTGAACGATCTTCGCGATTTTCGCCACGCCACTGCGGCCAGTCCGCCGCGAAGAGGATGGAAGCCGAGCACAAGAGGACAATCAGAACGCGTTTCATAAACCTTCTTCAGGATGCACGGCCAGTTCTGACGACGCAGGCTGGCTATTTGTTCGCGAGAGCTTTCTCGACGGCTTTGGAAAGATCCTCGCCGCGAAGATCCTTCGCGATGATTTTGCCTTCGCCATCGAGTAGGAAGGTGGCGGGAATTCCCGTGATGCCGAACTGCTGCGAGAGCTTGTTCTCCCAGCCCTTCCCATCGAAATATTGCTGCCACGTCATCTTCTTGGTCGTGATGAAGTTCCGGAGCTTCTCCTTGTCCTCATCGAGACTGATGCCCATCACTTCAAAGCCCTTCGGGTGAAACTTCTCGTACGTCTCGAGCACATTCGGAAGCTCGGCGCGACAGGGCCCACACCACGTGGCCCAGAAATCGAGCAGCACCACCTTGCCTTTGTAATTGGCGACGGAGAACGGCTTGCCTTCCAAATCCTTCTCCGAGAACTCGGGGAATTTTACGCCGACTTTCAGGTTCTCCTGGAACTTCTTGGCGGCCGCCTGGCGGTCGATCGATTTCAGGATTTCTCCGGCGTTGGTGCCGAATTTCGTGGCGGCGAAATCCTTCTGTACTCCGCGCATCAACTCCCCACCTTTCTCCGCATTCTCCATCACTTGGACGTAGAGCAACGCCCGCATGAAGGCAGCCTCCGCCGCGGCATCGGGCGCTGTCTTCTTCAAGCGCGCGATCACTTCCTCGAATTCCTTCAACTCGGCCTGGAAATCCGCTTCCTTGTCTTTGCCTTGCTGTAGCTTCGCTTCGACCTTGCGGATCAATTGGCGAACTTCCTTTGTGTCTTCGGCCGTCGTTGCCTCCGCCGCAAATGAATTGCCGAAGCCGCACAAAACCGCCGCCGCCGTGATGATAAACAGAATACGTTTCATGAGATGTTCCGGCGCAATGTCTAACGCATTTGCTTCGCGCTGCAAGTTATTCTCCCAAGCCCTGGGTTGAAGGAGATGACTGTAAAGCGAGGCAACGGTCTTTCGTGCCGGTTTGTCCGAAGGACAAACATTGTTCAGGGAAAGCCAAAGTAATATTGGAGTCATTTCCGCCCAACACGGATAAGGGCTCAGAACGAATGCTCAATTCCGGCACCCCTAATCGCAAGCTTTCCTATCTGGCGCTGCGGATCAGCGCCAGCTACGCCGTTGTCGCGTCTGGCTGGATTTTGTTGAGCGACAAGTTGGTTGCGGTCTTACTGAGTGATCCAGCGGTCATCACCAGAGTGTCGATCTACAAAGGTTGGGCATTCGTCGCGCTCACGGCTGTGATTCTGCACCGGATGATTCGGGCTTATCTGGTACGCGCCACGCGGGAAGCACTGGAAGCCAAAGCCACCCAGGACGTTCTGTCCGAGCGCGAGAATCTGTATCGCACCATCGTCAATGCCTCGCCGGATGCCGTCACCGTCACAGACCTGAACGGCAACGTCGTCTTCAGTTCTCCCCGGGCACTGGAGATGTTCGGCCACGCTTCGGCCGAGGAAGCTTTGGGGCGCAACGCCCTGGAGTGGATCGTGCCTGAAGAACGGGAACGCGGTCTGGCGAAGATGCGCCGCGTGATCGAACAGAAGTGCTCGTTCGAAACGGAGCACACGCTGCTCAGGAAAGATGGAAGCCGCTTCTGTGCTGAAATCAAGGGCGCGCACTATCGGTCGGCCAATGAAAAAACCGAAGGCCTGATCCTGATCACTCGCGACATCACGGACCGCAAAAAAGCGGAGATGGCGCACATGGTATTGATTACTGCCGTCGAGCAGGCTGCGGAAGTGATCTTGATCACTGATCCGAAGGGAGTCATCGTCTACGCGAATCCCGCCTTCGAAACCAATACGGGTTACACGCGCGCCGAAGCCCTGGGACAGAACCCGCGCATCTTGAAGAGCGGCAAATCCGATCCGACGTTCTATGAAGAGATGTGGAAAACGCTCGCCCGCGGCGAAGTGTGGAAAGGCCGCTTCATCAACAAACGCAAGAACGCCACGGAGTTTGAAGAAGAGGCCACCATCTCAGCGGTTCATGATTCGGCCGGCAAGGTCGTCAACTATGTGGCGGTGAAGCGTGATGTGACGCGCGAAGTGGCCTTGGAAAACCAGTTGCGCCACGCGCAGAAAATGGAAGCGATCGGCACCCTGGCCGGCGGCGTGGCGCATGACTTCAACAACCTTCTCACGATCATTCAGGGTCATGTGACACTGGCGCAAATGGAAGACGGAGCGCCGCTGCCCTTGAAGGAATCATTCGAAGAAATTCAGCGCGCGACGGAACGCGCCGCCGGCCTCACGCGGCAACTGCTCACATTCAGTCGCCGCCAAACAATGCGGAGCCGTGACCTGGATGTGAACGAAGTCGTCGCCGGCATCACCAAGATGCTCCAACGGATTCTGGGCGAAGACATGTCCATGCATCTCACCTACGCGCCGCACCCACTCTTCACTCATGCGGACGCGGGAATGATGGATCAGGTGCTCTTGAACCTCGCCGTGAATGCCCGCGACGCCATGCCGAAGGGCGGGCGCCTGATCATCGAAACCTCCTCAATCGACTTCGATGAATCGAGCGCCACCCAGATTCCCGACGGACGGGCGGGATCCTTCATCTGCCTGAGCGTCAGCGATACCGGTTCGGGCATTCCAAAAGAAGTGTTGCCCCGCATCTTCGAGCCGTTTTTTACCACCAAGGATGTGGGCAAAGGAACCGGCCTGGGGCTGGCCACGGTCTATGGCATCGTTCATCAGCACGAGGGTTGGATCACCGTCTGTAGCGATGTCGGGCACGGCACCACATTTCGCGTCTATCTGCCCCGCAATGCGGGCGCTCCTCCCGAAGAAGAAAGGAAAACTGAAGTTCGGATGGATGCCCTGCGCGGGACGGAAACCATCCTGTTGGTGGAAGATGAACCAGCGCTGCGCGACCTGGTCCGCACAATCCTCTCGCAGTTGGGTTATCGCATCCTCGAAGCGCCCAGTGGAGTGCAGGCACTCGACGTGTGGGAACAGAATCGGGCCGAGATCGATCTCCTCCTGACCGACCTCGTCATGCCGGACGGAATGACAGGAATGGAACTCGCCGCGCGCCTGCTGGAACAATCGCCGAAGTTGAAAGTCATTTACACCAGCGGCTACAGTTCGGAAATCGCGGGCCGTGATGTGCCGTTGAAACCGGGCATGAACTTTCTCGCCAAACCCTTCAATACCCAAACCCTGGCTGAAACCACCCGCCGTGCCTTGAACGAGAAATGATCCGTGTTTCAAACACGCCACGTGGTGCGGGTCACAGCATCGAGCGGAACAGTCCGTAAAAATTTTCCACGCAACGGATCCATACGCCGCGCCGCTTGTATCTCTCCTTCGTGACTCGCAGCGTGCGCGACTTGTCCTGCTCGAACAGGATTACCTGCCTTGCTGCAAACTCCGGATCGAGCACCTGCAAGTTCGCCTCGTCGTTGATGTGAAAGGACCGTTCGTCAAAGTTGATCGAACCCACGCTCACCCATTCGTCATCCACGATCAGGAGCTTGCAGTGAAAACGGCTGCCCTGGAACTCGTGGAGTTCCACGCCGGCGTCGATCAGCGGTTCCCAGCGCGAACGCGACGCACGCCGCACCACATTGGCGTGAATCACACCCGGCGTGATGATCTCGACCCTGACACCGCGCTGCCGCGCCTCGACCAGCGCGCGAATCGAGACGCGGTCGGGAACAAAGTAAGAGTGCTCAAGACGAATGCTCTTCCTGGCCGCGCGAATCGCCTCGAGATAACTGCGATGCGCATTGTGCCTCCCCTCATGGCGTCCGCTGCAAAAACAATCGGCGGCGGATGGACCAGCAGAAACAAGCGCCGGGAAGAAAAATTCGCCGGCGAACGTTTCGCCTGTCATCTGAAACCAGTTGGTTTGAATCGCGCGCTGGATTTGCGCCACGACCGGGCCTTCGACCCGATAGTGCGTGTCGCGCCAGAGCGGCTCGCGCTCGGCATTGCCGAGCCATGTGTCGCCCACACAGGCGCCGCCGATGAAGCCGATGCGTCCGTCCACGACCATGAGCTTGCGGTGCGTGCGATGATTCCAATCCCAGAACTGCCAGAGTGGATTGTATTTCACAAACTTCACCCCGGATTCGCGCAGCTTCCGCTCGTCCGCGTTCTTGAACTCGATCGTGCCGAAGCCATCGAGCAACACCCGGACATCGACGCCCATCCGCGCGCGTTCGCCCAACGCCTCCATGAAGTGATCGCTCAAGTTTCCCGAGCGCCAGATGAAATTCTCGAACGTGATGGAATTGGTCGCGTGACGGATGGCGTCCAGCATCGCGGGAAAAATCTGGTCACCATTGACGAGTGTCTTGATGCGGTTGCCATCGGTCATCGGAGCGCCGAGCGATTGCGCGAGATCGTCCGCGAAGGCCCGTGAGACGCCCGCGCCAGACGGCGGAGCGTTCAGGCGAGGACCGGGCTCGGTCGCACAGGAGCACAGCAGCAGGGCAAGAAGGCAAGACCCGCCGACTGATTTGAACCAATGCATCCCCGTGCTCCGAACCAGATCAACGATCCTCTTGCTTCTTCATGCTCACGGCCAGGCTGCGGCGGATGCGCTCGCGATTCTTCACGTCGAAGAACTCGACGGGATTGA
Organism: Verrucomicrobiota bacterium; assembly: GCA_038205745.1. GTDB lineage: Bacteria > Verrucomicrobiota > Verrucomicrobiia > Limisphaerales > SIBH01 > JANNGC01. The sequence continues at coordinate 7,054 of JBBRBM010000023.1, forward strand.
AATCATCCGTGAGCACACGGCCATGTTCCGGCACCAGCGTGAGGAACAGCGTGCTGCCTTGCTTCTGCTCGGGCTCAATGACACCGGCATAAGCCATCCGCACTTCATTCTGTTTTGCCGGATGCACCTGCGTCACGTCCGGCTCGCGAATGAATTTCGTGAGCGGATGTTCCGACGCGACGTAGAAAGTATTCCCGCCGCCGGAGCTGTGGACTCGCACGTTCGGAAACACATTGGTCAGGGTCTTGTAGAGCGAGGCGCCGAAAAAATCCTCCCCGGCATCGAAGCTGGCGAATGCGTTGATCGTCAGCACACCGCCGGGCTTCAGCACGCGGCGCATCTGAATGAAGGCTTCGCGTGTCATCAGGTGCGAGGGCGAGCTTTCGCCGAGGAACGCATCGAGAGCGACCGCATCGTAGCGTTTCCTGCACCGGTTCAGGAACGGACGACCGTCGCCGATCGTCAGGTTCATCCTGGCAGGATCGAGATCGAAAAACTGCTGCGCCAGCGGCACCACGGCAGGATTGATCTCCACCACGTCGACCCGCGCACCTTCGCGAGCGAATTGCATCGGCACGATGCCAATGCCGAGCCCGATGCAAAGAACGTCGTCGATGTTCGTGGTGTAGGCGCGAGCCAGCCCGTGCAGCATGTAAGTGAACAACGCCGTGCTTTTCTTCTCCGCGGGATCGTAGGTGTTCTGGACGAGGTAATCGTTCAGGTAATAGCGCATGCCATACATGTCGACCACCTGAAGCATTCCGAAGTTGGAGTTGCCGTAAAACCTTTCTCCTGCGTTTCGATGACGCACGCCGGTCACATAAACGCCCAACCCGCCCGCGATCCCGCCCGCCAGCAGCGCCACGGCGAGTTGCGACATGACCCCGCGCTCCCTTCCCCACACCACGAAGTAAACCACGCAAATCAACATCAGCACGGAGGCCGTGAGGTACATCGTCCACGAGTTCGGCAGGAACGGGACGAGCAAATATCCGATGAGCAGCGTGCCGATGAAACTGCCGAGCGTGCTGATGGCGGTGAGCCGTCCCACATTGCCGCCCACACTCGCCACCGCCGACGTGAGGATGCGCACAAAGAACGGCCCAACCATGGCCAGCAACGCCAGCGGGATGAAAAACAACAGCAGCGAGGCCACAAGCGAGCCCAGCGCGAACGGCTTCAACTCAAGACACCAGTACGCCACGGGTTCACAACCCAGCACGGTGAGCGAGAGATAAATCGCCGCGAGGAAGATCGCCCAATACAGCCGCGCGACCTTCTGCGAACGGTCCACGAACACGCCGCCCGCGTAGTATCCCACCGCCAGCGCGATGAGTGTCACGGCGATCTGCGCCGTCCACACGAAATGCGAGGTGCCGATGTACGGCGACAGCATTTTGGCGCCGAGGATCTCCACGATCATGATCCCGGCGCCCGTCATGGCCGCGGTGAAATAGAAATAGCGCCGCAACGCTGGCGTGAGTTGGGACGGCGTCGTTGGTTTCTTCACGCGCGGGTTTTACGGGAGCAGCGGCGCGTGAGCAAGGACGGCGAGGGTGAAGTGCCTGGACCTTACTGTCCGCCCATGACTCACACGGCGTAGGTCAGCTCTTCGCTCATGCGATGTTAATGTTCATGCTCAATCCCGATTCACCTGCTCGCGACAAGAGATCAAGAACATGCCGAGACTCGGCCTGCCGCGTCCGGCGGCGGTTGAGAATGATGAGTCCGGTTTCTGGCGCTGCGCCTGCAAGTCTGAGGAAATCCTGCCGGTTGCAGGTGACGACGATGAATCCGTTTCGTAACGCGTGGTGCCAGATGCCCAAAACTTCGGCGACCAATGCGGTTTCGTGTCCCGCCTGCTGAAGACTGCGGGCCACTTCCACCGGCACATCTTCATCCACGAGGAATTTCACTCGTCGAGATGCGCAGTTTGTGCGGCCACCAACGGGTCAATCTCGCTTTGGTGATCTTCGTAGTAAGCCAGGCACTCGTACACCTGGGCGCGAGAGAGGCGCGGCATACTGCTCACCACTTCATCGACCGTGGCTCCGGTCTTGATCATCGCCACGACGTCATGCACGCCGATGCGCGTACCTTCCACGCTGGCATGACCCGAACGCACTCCGGCCCTCTGGACAATGTAGCGATAGCTCGTGGCAATCATGCCGCGAGCGTATGCGCTGCGCGGATGGGAATCAACTGGTCTTGCCCCGGTCTGTTGGGCAAATCGTGGGGAGTAAGAACCGTATAACAAAAGAAAAACGGCGGCTCGTTGCCGAGCCGCCGCTGAGAATCCGATGCCAGCAGGATGCCGGCGGCACACACTCACATGTGTGCGATCATGTTGTCGCCGAACTCGCTGCACTTGATCTCCGTCGCGCCTTCCATCTGGCGTGCGAAGTCGTACGTCACGCGCTTGCTGGCGATCGCGCCGTTGAGTCCCTTGAGGATCAGATCCGCCGCTTCAATCCAGCCAAGGTGGCGCAACATCATTTCGCCACTGAGCACCAAGGAGCCTGGATTCACCACGTCCTTGTTCGCATACTTCGGCGCGGTGCCGTGCGTGGCTTCGAAGATGGCGTGGCCGGTGACGTAATTGATGTTGCCGCCGGGCGCGATGCCGATGCCGCCGACCTGCGCCGCAAGCGCGTCGCTGAGATAATCGCCGTTGAGATTCAACGTGGCAATCACGTCGAAGTCATCGGGACGCGTGAGCACTTGTTGGAGCGTGATGTCGGCGATGGCGTCCTTGACGAGCAACGCGCCGCCTTTGAGCGCGGCTTTCTGTTCTTCATTCGCGGCTGGCTCGCCCTTTTCCCTCTTCGTCCGCTCCCACTTGGCCCACGTGTAAACCTTGTCGCCGAAAATGCGTTCCGCTGCGGCGTAGGCCCAGTCGCGGAAGGCGCCCTCGGTGTACTTCATGATGTTGCCCTTGTGAACGATCGTGACGCTGCGCCGCTTGGCCTTGAGCGCGTATTCGACCGCGGACTTCATCAGTCGCACGGTGCCGATCGCGGACACCGTCTTGATGCCGATGCCGACCACGACCTCCGCACTGGTGCGACTGTGGTCCGGCGCGGCGAGCTTCATGTACTCGATGCCCTTCTCGGCGGTGCCGAAACGGATCTTGGTGAAGTCCTTCGGAAATTCGTGCGCGATGAAATCGAGCATCTTCTGCGCTTCGACCGAGCCGGCGGCGTATTCGATGCCGGCGTAAATGTCTTCCGTGTTCTCGCGGAAGATCACCATGTTCACTTTCTCGGGATGTTTCACCGGCGAAGGCACACCCGGGAAATATTGCACCGGGCGCAGGCAGACATAGAGGTCGAGCATCTGCCGCAACGCGACGTTCAACGAACGAATGCCGCCGCCGATGGGCGTCGTGAGCGGGCCTTTGATGCCGACGAGGTAATCGCGAAATGCTTCGACGGTGTCATCCGGCAGCCAATTGTTGAAGCGCTTGAACGATTCCTCGCCCGCGAACACTTCGAACCACGCGATCTTGCGCTTCCCGCCGTAGGCCTTCTCGACTGCGGCATTGAACACGCGCTCGCTCGCACGCCAGATGTCCGCGCCCGTGCCGTCGCCGCGGATGAACGGGATGATGGGATTCTCCGGCACGCTCAGCTTGCCGTTCTGGATGGTAATTTTGCCGCCTTGCGGAGGGGTCACGTCTTTGTAAGGCATGTCAGTAGTTCAGTTTTGAGTTCGCGTTTCGATTCAGTTGTTCTGAAAAAATGTCGGTGTTTCTTAGCCCACGCACGCCACACCAGCAAGAGGTTTGCGGGCATGGAAGGCTAGACAGAATTTGGTTTAAAACATTCAGCGGCGGCACTCGTGGCACGCGCTACGTCGTTTGGAGTGCGGCGTCTTGTCGCCGCTTTTTCGCGGCGCGACTTGTCGCGCCGCAGTTTGGCGACATGCCCGCCAAATGGAAAAGCGGTGCAAGTCATCGCACTCCAAGTTGCTCCCGGCCTGTTCCCAGCGCTTCGACTGGCGTAAGCATCATGGCGAGCGATCGCTCACAGCAACTTCGCGTCGAGCGTGATCTTCGTATTCAGCAAACGCGAGATGGGACAACCGGCCTTTGCGGAATTTGCAGCCGCTTCGAACTTCGCGCGGTCAGCGCCCGGCATGGTGACCTGCGTATCGAGATGAATTGCGGTGACCGTCCAACCCGCCTCGGTCTTGTCCATCGTGAGCGTCGCGTTCGTCGCGATGCGTTGCGGAGTGAGCCCGGCTTTGCCAAGTTCCGCCGAAAGCGCCATCGAGAAACAACCTGCGTGCGCGGCGGCGATGAGTTCTTCGGGATTCGTCCCGACGCCATTTTCAAAACGTGTGCTGAATGAATACTGCGTCTCCTTCAGCACTCCACTCTCGGTCGAGACGGAGCCTTTGCCGGATTTTAAATCACCTTCCCAAACTGCGGATGCTTTTCGAATCATGGTGTCTCCTTTGTTGAGGCGGAACGTGGGACCAACCAGACGGTGATGCAAGCGTGCTCGATCAGTCCAATGCACGCCGGACGCACTGGCCCGGCTTCGCTCCCGTGTGTTGATCGTCCTTCACCACCTCCACGCCGTTCACAAAGACATGCGCGAAGCCAGTCGCGTAATGATGCGGATCATTGAACGTGGCGTTGTCCTGAACCTTCTCGAGGTTAAAGACTACAATGTCCGCCCACGCGCCGTCGCGAAGCACGCCGCGGTTTTTGATTTGGAAGGTGGTGGCGGGAAGCGACGTCATGCGGCGGATTGCGTCTTCCGGTCGCAGCACGTGCAACTCGCGCACGTAGCGCGCGAAAATGCGCGCGTTGTTTCCGTAGCCACGTGGATGGGGCACACCGGAACCGAACTTCCGCACGCCGCTGTCGGAAGCCAACATCGTGTTCGGATGCTGCATGAACTTCTGGCTGTCCTCCTCGTTCATGCCATGGAAGACCGCGCTCGCACCGCCGTTGTTTTGGATTTCGAGAATCGTTTCGATCTGCGTCGTGAGCGAACCGGAGCGATGAAGCTTCTTCGCCGCCTGCGCGATGTTAAGTCCATTCAACGACCGGTCTTTCTTGTACTCGGCGATGACTGCGTATGAATAATCCTTCGCGCCGCCGCGTTCGCGCGTTGATTTCATATCCTTCGTCATCTGTGCGCGAATTTTCAGATCAGCGTAGCGCTCCGCAAACTTTCCGCCTTCACGATACTTCTTCGGAATCAACGTCGAGATGCTCGTGCTCGACGCAGTGTAGGCGTACTCGTCCTGCGTGATGTCGAGTCCCACGGCGCGTGCGCGCTCGATGGCGGAGAGCACTTTGTCGGCCTGGCCCCAGTTTGATTTGCCAGAGAGTTTGATGTGGGAAACGTGCGCCGGCAGTGCCCCTTCGCGTGCGATGCGGAACAATTCGTCCAGCGAATCAAAAATCTTCCCGCTCTCGCTGCGCATGTGGCTCGCGTAAACGCCGCCGTGCTTCGCCGCAACTTTCGCGAGTTCGATGATTTCGTCCGTCTTGGAAAACGTGCCCGGCAAATAGATCAATCCCGTCGAAAGCCCGAGCGCGCCGTCGTTCATCCCCTGCTCCACCAGGCGCTTCATCTCGGTGAGTTCCTGTGCTGTGGGCGGACGATCGAAGTCGCCGCCCATGGCACGACCGCGCACCGTGCCGTGACCGATCAGGGTTGAGACGTTGGGAGAAATGTTGGTGGCTTCGAGGCGATGGAAAAATTCGGCGACGTTGCGGATCGAACCGCCGCAGTTCCCGAGCACGAGCGTCGTCACGCCCATGCGAACAAAATTCTCGCCGAGCGGAAGCTCGTCAATGTCTTCGGCGTGCGTGTGAACATCGATGAAGCCCGGGGCGACGACGAGTCCTCGCGCGTCCACTTCGCGGGACACGTTGGCAGTCACTCGACCGACGGCGACGATCCGCCCGTCCTTGATCGCGACGTCAGCAAAGCGCGCGGGATTACCCGTGCCATCGATGACGCGTCCGTTGCGGATCACGAGATCATAGTCAGCGGCAATCGACGCAACGGCGCAGCCAACCACGGCAACAAGACCAAGCGCACGAGAGAACATGACGTTTCGGTATCACTTCGCGCGAGGACGGTCGAGTCAGGAAGCGCGGAGCGATCACAGGAGCGCAGAGCTTACTCCGTGTCGGGAATCTTCTGTAATATCTCAACCGTCTGCGGATCTGTGTTGCCACCGAGCGCGGCGCGCACAGTCTTCACCTGTTCGGGCGTGACCTTCGGCGCTTTGTTGCCCCACGTGCTCCGAATGTAGGTGAGCACCGCGGCGAGTTCCTTGTCGGTAAGCGTGGCACCCATCGGCGGCATGACGAGATTCCAGTCGGTGCCTTTCACTTTGATCGGACCACTCAATCCATTCTGCGTGAGATGGATGAGGCGACTCGCTCCGACCGCATTCACCCACTCAGAACCGGCGAGCGGCGGGAATTGATTCGGCACGCCCATACCGCTCTCCTGATGGCAAGGCATGCAAATCTGCGCGTATTTGGCGCGGCCCAAGGCGTAGTCTTCATCACCGCCGATGACAAACGAACCCAACTGGTTCGTGTCTCCGTATGGGCTGTAAACGTATTGGTTGAACCCCGAGCCATGCTTGTCGATGTAATTGCAGCCCCAATAGAGCAGCAGGCCGAGCAACCCAGTGAGCCACAGTGGCAAGTAAGCCTGTCCGCCGCTCACCTTTGGTTCCGCATCAAAATTATTCGTCACGTCCTTGTTCATTTGCTGGGCGTGTTGGTGGCCGGCGCGTTGGTTGCCGAAGGAGCATTGGTGTCACCTGCGGGCGCTGATTGCGGCATCTGCGTCATTGGCGCTTCGAAGAGTGGCGTGGTGGTTTGCAGGCTTTGCAGATACGCCACGAGCGTGAGCGCCTCGGGTTTCGGAACGATCTCGTATCCGGCCGGGGGCGCGAACTCCGGCGGAAGTTTCAATGCATCGGGCGAAGGGGCGCGGCCAATCTTGCGCTTATCGAAGAGATATTGATACGCCGGCATGATCGAGCCTTTTACTTCAATGCGCGAGTTGTAGAGATGGTTCAGGTGCCACGCGGCATCGGGGCGGCGCGCGCCGATGTTCGTGAGATCGGGGCCGAGGCGCGAGTTGCCGATCTGCACCGGATATTCCTGGAGATAATCCTGCGCAACACTTTGGCGCAGTCCCCATCCGCGCGACATGTCCGCACCGGTTGGGATGAAGACGCGCGAGGCGTTGGCGCCGGACTCCTTCAGGGCGGTTTCGGCGGCGGACGCTTGCTGAAGGGAAACGTTGGTCAGGATGAGTTGCGGAGACGTCTCGTTCGCGGCGGCAATCAATTGCGCGCCGCCCTTGATCCCGAGTTTGTCGAGCGCCGTCGCGGTGGCCTGTTGGTTCGTTGTGCCCAGGAACAGCACTTCGAAGGTGTAACCTTCCTGCCGCACCTGCTGGCTGTGGCAATAGACGCATCCTTGCGAGACGTAGATCTGGCGGCCTTGCGCCGCGATGCCGGGGCGCACGGAGGGATAAGCAACGCTGACGCCTTCGGGCGCTTTCGGTTGTTGCGAGCCGATCTGGAGTTGTGGCGCGAAGACCATTCCCCACCACGACGCCACGAACGTCGCAAACACGCCGAGGAAAATCAGGGAACCGTAATTCATCGTGCCGCCCCCGCGGGTTTCAGTTTCACGTTCTTCGATTTATCGCCGAAGCAGCAGCAACGGCAGCAGCACGCGCGCAACATCTTCGCGACACTGCCGAAGATCGCGATGTTACCGATGAGCAGAAAGGCAAGCCCGAACGTGCTCGCGCGAAGAAACGGCTTGAGCCCGTTCATCATTTTGGCCGAGTCGGCGTAGGGCGGACCGTCGCGCAAGCTGTGACCTTGCGCCATCCCACCGATGAACATCGCGCCGGAGAAAAATAGAATGCCGAGCATCGTACACCACCACGTGATCTTGCCGCGCGAACCGCACGCGAGATCCGCGCCAGTGATCCGCGGTGCGATGTGGAAGATTGCGCCGAACAACGCGAAGCCAACGAAGCCGTAGAGCGTGATGACCTGCACTGATTCGGCAGCAACGGTCAGCGCCGAGATGGGGCACAACGCGATGGCGATGTTGCACAAGCTCGCGATCACATAGAACACGAGCGACGTCGTGAACCAGATGCGCGAGCAATCAAACGCGGGCGCAAGACGCGTGTGCCAAAGATTCATCGCCGTGGCAACGAGCGGCACAAGCGTCAGCACCGTCGCAGCGATGCTTACGCTGACAATCCACGCCGGCAGCGGCACGCCTTGATAAAGATTCGCCGCCCACGGGCCGAAAACGGCGAGCGTCCAGAATCCAAAGGTCGCGAGCGAACGGCTGTAAAGCTGGCCGCCGTTGGTCAGCTTCGGGATGAAGTAGTAGAGCACCGCCACTCCGAGCGAGCCCAGCCACAGCGTCATCAGGCCGCTGGCGAACCAGCCATTGATCAGGAATTGCATGGCGCCGCGAACCGGGTGCCACACGAGCAGCAAACGCGCAGTGGTGTAGAGCCACGGAAACCAGAGCAGCGCGGCGAGGAGATACCATTGCGAAGGATACAATTCGCGAACGCTTCTGCGCGCGAAGGTCACGAGGGCGATCACCGCGAGCACGACGAATGAAGCGAAGAAGATCGCGGAGCCGTAGGTCGGAAATTCGAGCCATTCAAAACCCGTCGTGTCGCCACCGAGCACGCCAAAGATTCCAAGCGCCACGCCAATATTCCAGAAGAGCGCCGCGATCGTGGCACTGATGGGCGCGAACAAGCGAACGCTTCCCAATCGGCAAAGCATCCAGAGCGCGATCGCAATTCCCGCCTGCGACGCGAATCCGTAAACGAACGTGTCGTTCGCCGCTGGTTTCACATGGCCGTAAGTCATCCACGAGTTGTTCGCGAGGATCGTGGGCGAGTGCAGCTTCACCGACGCGACGAGCGCCAGCAATGCGCTGACGACCAGCCACGCCAGCGACGCGAAGAACATCAGCGCAAGCGGCGCGGCCGTGGACGAGTCAATGTCGCGCACGAGGTCTTCGCGTGATTGCTCCGCTGGCGATGAGGTCGAAGTCGAACCGTTCATCCGAAGTTATTCGTACACGCCCGGCTTCTCCGGCGGCTTCGGAGCGACGACGTTTGCTTTGTCCACGCGAGTGAGCAGGTCTTTGCGAAAGTCAGCCGGCTTCTGATAACCCTGCACGGTCATCTTCATGGCTTCACTGACCGGCAGTCGGGCGATGCCCCTGCCCTGGTCGGCCCAGCCGTAGCTGTCGATCGCCTGCGCAGCGGCGGCGCGAATATCCGCGTTGTCCTTGGCGCGCGCCGCGGCGCGTTCGGCACCCACCGGAGCGGGCCGGGTGTAATTGATCATCTGGCGCACGAGGAACGCCATGAGAAGCAGCGTCGCGAGAACGACGATCACTGTGACTGTTGTCTTACAACATTTGGATTCTTCAGCCATAACGCTCCTTTCAGTGCGCCACTTCCACCGGCTCGGATGCCGGAAGTTCGTGCGAGGACAAAGACTCCTTCAATCGCGGATCGCGCAGCGGATACGCCGCCGTGGTCTTGAGCGAGCGCAGGAACAGGATCGCGAGAATGCCGCCGATCAGCAGGAACGAGCCGATGTCCATCCAGTGCGGCGCGTAGTTCGCGGGATGCAGCACCGGCAGGATATTGAACGACAAATCCATGTAGTGCATCAGCCACGCCCAGATCGCGAGCGGCGCCATGATCGCGAGCTTCAGCTTGAAGTCGATGCGCAGCAGCGTGAGGAACGGCACGAAGAAATGACCGAATATGATCACCATGCCGACCCACCACCACGTGCCCGTCTCGCGTGATTTGTACCAGAAGGTCTCTTCCGGCATGTTCGCGTTCCAGATGATGAAGTACTGCGAGAAGTGGACGTAAGCGTAGAAGATGGTGAACGCGAGCAGCAGCGATCCGATGTAGTAAAAGTGCGTCGGGAACAGCACGCCGCGCAGCTCGCCGGTGTTCTTGCGCGCCAGCACGATCAGGTAAACCGTCGCCAGCGTCATCCACACACTGCCGGCAAAATAGATGACGCCATACATCGTGGAAAACCACTGATGCTGGAGCGACTTCATCCAATCGATCGACGCCGACGTGAGCGAGAACGCGAAAAGGAAGATGCCAATGTATGCCACGACACGCATCTTGAAGGTCCACTTGGCCGCGCCATCCTTGTCCTGAGCGACGGAGAATTTGCGCAGCGTGAAAGCCAGTCCGCACCACACGACGAAGTAAATGACGTAACGCGCGTACCAGAAAGGCTTGTTCAACATCGCCGTCTTGGCGTGCAGCGCGTGGTCAGGCGTCGCCATGCTCATCCACGCGTACATTTTCGGCGCGAGAATCGCGACCGGGATGAACAGGAAGAACAGAGGCAACACAAGACACGCAAGATGTTCTGTGGTGCGACGAATCGGCACCGACCAACTCGCATCGAACAAGTGATGCGCGAGCGTCAGGAACAAACCACCCATCGCGAGGCTCAGAAAAAACATGAACGCCGTGAGCCATGAAAAGCCAAATTGGCGCGCCAATACTTCGCCGCCCTGACGGCTCGCGACAAGCGCGCCGATGACGAGGAACGCCGCGCCGATTCCGATCGCGATGAACGGCACCTTGCGCCATCGCGAGAGATCGAGCGTGGCTGCGGAACTGGTTGTGGGATGCGAAGCCATACTATTGTTTCAAACCGGCCTGAAGCTGCGCCGGAACTTCGTTGGTGAATGCGAGGCGGCTGCGCTGGAGCGCACGAACGTAGGCAACGACCGCCCAGCGATCCTCGATCGTGATCTGCGAACCGTAGGCCATCATGGTCGCCTTGCCGTGCGTGACCGTGTTGAAGATCTCGCCATCGGCTTGCCGCGTGACGATCGGCTCGTGGAGGCTGCGCACCGTCGCGTAACCGTACTTCTTCACAATGCCGTTTCCCGTGCCCGCCGGATCGTGACAGGGCAGGCAGTAAATGTCGTAACGCTGCTGGCCGCGCGTCATCAACTGCTCCGTGACCGGGAGCGGAATCGTCTCGACGAAATTCGTCGTGCCGGGCTGGCGGCCGGTGTTGATCGCATTGTTCTCGTAATGATCACCGCGAGCCACGGTGCCGGGCACCTGTTCCTGCGACGTGCGGCCGTTCGCAAGAATGATGCTCGGCTGTTGCGGACGATATTTCGCCTGACGATCCATGTCCTGGAAAACTTCCAGCGGAGGGCGCGTGGAAAAGCTGCCGCGTTTGCCGAGAATGCCCATCACTGCGATGACACCCAGCGCGAAGATGAGTATGATGTATCGAATGTTAGAAAACCTCCTCTGGGGTGGCACAGGCGACTCGCCTGTACCGTTCAGCCACTGGCCGAACGAAATGGGGAAGCGCGTGGAAACTCATCATCAGCGTTTCGATTGCCGGTGCCGTCTTGCCGTTCCGTTCGGCGAGTCGCCGAACAGAACGGGCGGGTCGCCCGTTCCACCCATCAAAGTTGTGTCGAATCGTCATCAGTCCTCCACGATCTCGATGTTCTTGCCGCCGGTGGATTCGAGCAGCTTGCGTGTTTCCGCTTCCGAATATTTCGGGTCGGTGGTCTCGATGCAGAGGAAATAACTGTCGTGCGTCACCTTGGCGAAGCGCGGGATTTTCTGCAGCGGATTGTAGAGCCGCGGCAAACGGTTCAGCAGCATCATGCCGATGATCGAGCCGAACGCCGCGAACAGAATCGTCAGCTCGTACGAGGGCGGAAACGCGAAGTATGGGCTGAACATCGGCTTTCCGCCGACCAGGATCGGGTAATCGTGCGCGTTCATCCACCAGATCATCACCATGCCGGTGGTGTAGCCCGTGCAACCGCCAATGAATCCAAACCAACCGACCTTCGAATTCTTCAGGCCCATCGCCTGGTTCATGCCATGGATCGGATATGGCGAGAACACGTCCCAACGCCGAAAGCCGGCGTCGCGGATTTTTTCCGCCGCGTGCATGAGGTCAGCGGGAGAGCTGAACTCGGCGAGCATTCCAAATTTCATCGCACCATTCATTAGTGATGCCATCCTTTCGCGCCGCCGAGCGGGTGATGCGGATCAGCCTGGGGCGTGATCGCCTTCACCTCCGAGACAGCAATCATCGGGAGGAAACGCAGGAACAAGAGGAACATGGTGAAGAACAAACCGAACGTGCCGAGGAACGTCGTCACGTCCACCCACGTCGGCTTGTAGTAACCCCAGCTCGAAGGCAGGAAGTCACGATGCAGCGACGTCACGACGATCACGAAACGCTCGAACCACATGCCGATGTTCACGAGGATCGAGAGGATCCACACGAGCACAAGGCTTTGGCGACAGCGCTTGAACCAGAACAGTTGCGGCACAAACACGTTGCAGCCGAACATGATGAAGTAAGACCAGCCGAAAGGACCGAACGCGCGGTTCAGGAAAGTGAATTTCTCGTAGGGATTACCGCCATACCACGCGATGAAGAACTCCATCGTGTAGGCGTAACCAACGATCGAGCCGGTCGCGAGAGTCACTTTGCACATCAGGTCGATGTGCCGCATCGTGATGAGATCCTGCAACTTCATCATCGAGCGCAGCGGGATCAACAGCGTCAGCACCATGCCGAAGCCGGAGAAGATCGCACCCGCGACGAAGTACGGCGGGAAGATCGTGGTGTGCCAGCCGGGCAATTGCGACACTGCGAAGTCCAATGACACGATCGAGTGGACAGACAGCACCAGGGGCGTCGAGACACCGGCCAGGATCAAGTAACACTTCTCGTAATTGCTCCAGTGGCGATTCGAGCCGCTCCAGCCGAGCGAGAAGATGCCGTAAATCATCTTGCGCACGCGCGTCTTGCAGCGATCGCGAATGACCGCGAGGTCAGGAACAAGTCCGATGTACCAGAACAACGCCGACACCGTGAAGTAAGTCGAGACGGCGAACACGTCCCACATCAGCGGCGAACGGAATTGCGGCCACAAGTTCAGATTCGTTGGAATCGGGAACAGCCAGTAGTCGTACCACACACGGCCGACATGAACGGCCGGAAAAATACCGGCGCACATCACGGCGAAGATCGTCATCGCTTCCGCCGCGCGATTCACGCCCGTGCGCCAACGCTGGCGCAGCAGGAACAGGATCGCGGAGATCAGCGTGCCGGCGTGACCGATACCGATCCACCAGACGAAGTTGATGATGTCCCAGCCCCACATTTCAGGGTGATGATTTCCCCACACACCGACGCCGGTTGTGATCTGATAGGCCAGCATCGCGCCGAGCGCGCCGAGCATGATGAGGCTCGGAATGAAAGCGCACCACCACCAGACGGGAGTCTTCTCTTCGACGATTCGCGAGACGGCGTCGGAGATCCAGCCGATGCTGCGCTGGTTCGCGACCAAGGGTTCGCGTTCCAGTCCCGCTGGCGGATCGACGAGCTTCGGAGTGGCAAGGTTCGCAGCCATTTTCAGTGCGCTCCTTTCTTCTCAACTCCGTTCGTCCCAGCACCGGCGGCGCCCTCGTGAGCGTCGTGGTGCCCTGCTTTCTCGAAATACGCTTTGGCAGTCAGCGGCATATCGTAGTAGTCCGGCATCGCGGGGTTCGGGTTGCGAATGCGAGCCAGGTAAGTCAATCGCGGTATCGTGTTCAGGAATTCCAGTGTGGTGTAGTTGCGCGGCGACGCCTTGAGCAGCGACACGGCGCTCTTCGGATCGTTGATGTTGCCGAACACAATCGCTTCCGCGGGGCACACCTGCTGGCACGCCGTCTTGATCACGCCATCGGCGACCGGCTTGGGCGCGGACTGTCCCGCCGCAACCTTCGTCGTGATTTTCGCGGCCTCAATGCGTTGCACGCAGAAGGTGCATTTTTCCATCACGCCGCGCATGCGCACCGTGACGTCCGGGTTCTTCACGAGTTTTAACAACTCCCACTCGTCCTCGCGCTTCGTGACCTTGAACGTGGTCGTCGGCTTGTAGAGATTCTCGATCGGGCGCTTGCTGTAATCGAAATAATTAAACCGGCGCACCTTCCACGGGCAGTTGTTCGAGCAATACCGCGTTCCGACGCAACGGTTGTAAACCATCAGGTTCAAACCTTCCTGATCGTGAACGGTCGCGTTGACCGGGCAAACGTTTTCGCAAGGTGCCGCTTCGCAATGCTGGCACATCATCGGCTGATTCACCGCTTGTGGATCGTCGATCCACTCTTCGAGATACTGGCCTTGCTCGGGAGTGAGAGCATTGTGCGACTTCGCCAGTTCCGGATTGCCGCTGAAGTAACGATCAATGCGCAGCCAGTGCATCTCGCGTCCGCGGCGCACCTGATCTTTGCCCACGGTCGGGATGTTGTTCTCGCTCTGGCAGGCGATGGTGCAGGCGTTGCAGCCGACGCATTGGCTCAAGTCGATCGCCATGCCCCACTGGTGCGTGGCGTCACGCTTCCAATCGAGCGGGTTCGGATACAACGACTGATTGCCGCCGGGAGGTTCCGGGAAATCGAACTTCTTCGCGAAATCCGGATGTTCGTTGAAGTCCTTCAGGTTCGCCTCGCGAATGATCGTGCGGCCTTCGAGCGACCAATGATCCTGCGTGCAGGCGAAGCTGTAGGTCTGGCTCGTGGCCGCGATCTTCGCGCCGACTGCGATGTTGCCCGTCTGCGTGGTGCGCAACGGATAGAAATTGAAACCGGTTTTGGCGCCGTTGAAGTTCGCGATGCGTCCGCCCTTTTCGCGACCGAAACCAAGTGAGAGACCGAGCGTGTAATCCGCCTGGCCGGGCACGACCCATACGCCGCCGCGAACCTTGCGGCCGTTCAACTCCACATCGACGATCTGTGCATTCTTCAGCCCAAGTTCCGCCGCCGTCTTGCGGCTGATGTGAATCGCGTTGTCCCAGCTCATCTTCGTGACCGGGTCCGGCAACTCCATGAGCCACGCGTTGTTCGCCCAACGTCCATCGTCCAGCTTGTAGTCGCGCGTGAAGATAACTTCGAGCTGGTCCTTGTTCGGCGCGCCGATCGAAGCCTGCGCGAGAGCCTGACCGAGGGCCGCCGGATTGAATTGAACATCAATCGGCTTGAGCGCGGTGCCGGCGATGAAGCCGTCGTGCAAATATTTTTTCCACGCTTCGTCGTCTCCGCCAAAAGTCTCGCGGGCGATCTTGTAGCCGCTCGGCTCGACGCCAGCAAAGAACGCGAGCACTTCGATTTCGCTCAACCCACCGAAGAGCGGCTGGATCAAAGGTTGCACAGGAACAAACGTTCCGTCCGCCGTGCGCGCATCGCCCCAGGCTTCGAGATAGTGCGCGGCCGGAATATGGATGTCCGTGGCGGCGAACGTCTCGTCTTCATAGTAGCCGAGGCGAATGACGTTCTTTGCTTTGCGCTGGGTCGTGCTCCAATCGAGATCAGCCGGCGCGGTGTACCCGGGATTGCCGCCGAGTATCACGAGGGTCTCGACCTGTCCACCGTTCAACGCCTGCGCGAGCTGCGCGATGTTGCCTTCGCCGAGATCGGGAGTTTCGCGGAACTGAACCGTCTTACCATTCGCGCCGAGCGCGGCATTAATTGCATTCGCGATCAAATGCACAGCGAACGGCTGGCGATAACCCGCCACGACAAGCGCAGTCCCTTTGTTCGCCGCCAAATCCTTTGCACATTCCTCGATCCACGCCGGCTTCACGTGCGCCGGGAGCGGGAACTTGCTCGCGTCCACCGCCACACCCAGCTTCGCCGCAATCGCCGCGGCGACCGCGATCACCTGGCTGCCCGCCACGCGCAAACGATGATCGGCGCTCATGCCGGTCTGCGTCATCAGCGGCTCGACCGAATAGAGGCGATTCATCGTGTCGCCGGCCTTCTTCACGCCGCGACCGCGCGCGAAATTACGGCAGTGCAGATACGTGTCGTTCTCCGAGCCGATGAAATCGCAGTCGAGCGAGAGAATCGCCTTCGCCTGATCAAAACGGAAATACGGCGTCACGGACTTGCCCGCCCCGAGGCTCGCCGCCTGACGATGAATGTCAAAATCAACCGCGTCGTAGGCGAACCACTTCGCCTGCGGAAGCTTTTGCTTGGTCGCCTGCGCGAGGCGAACCAGTGAAGGCGAACTGCTGCGCTCGACGAGGAACGCGAGCCCCTGCCCTTGTTTGCCAGCCGCGTTGCGCGCGAGTTCATTCAGCGCATCAAACGCTTTTGCGCGCGATGCATCCGAGCCGCCGATGGCAAAACGTTGCGCGCGATCGGGATCGTAAACGCTGAGAACGGACGCCTGCGCAAATGTGTCGGTGCCGCCGTTGCTGTCAGGATATTCAGGATTGCCCTCGACCTTCGTGGGGCGCCCATCATCCGAACGCACGAGCAACGGCATGGCGCTGCCGCGCGTCGGCATCGCGGTCGCATAATACTTGGCTTTGCCGTGGATGTAATCATCCGGCAACTTCGCGAACGGATAAATATTCTGCTCCGGCTTACGGCAGCCGCTGCCCAGCACACCGATGCCGGCCATGCTGAGGGATGCGCCCATCAGCTTCACGAAATCGCGGCGATTGAAATCACCCTTGTTCTCGCTGGCACCGTCCGGGAATTCGCGCTCCAGCCACGTGTTGAACTCGGGCGCGTTCTCCAACTGGTCGATGCTCTTCCAGTATTTCACCGTTTCTGGCTCGGGACACTGCGGAGGAATTGTTTTCATCGATGACAGGCAGAGCAGTTGTCGAGGGCCTGGACTTTCCAGTCCTTAATCGCTTTCTCGCCGAAAAGCTTTTGTTGCGCCGGGGAATTCGTCCACGCGAGGTCGGTGACCTTGTCCGCCGGACGAATTGCAGCCGCCGGGTTGCGATGACAGTCCAGACAGAAGGCCATCGAGAGCGGTTGCGCCTGCGCCACGACCTCCATTTGATCAATGCGCCCGTGGCAGTCCACGCAACCGACGCCGCGGGTCACGTGAACCGAGTGATTGAAATAAGCGTAATCCGGGGTGCGATGAATCTGCACCCACGGCACCGGCTTGCCCGTCGCCGCGCTTTCGCGAATCAGCGCCAGGCGAGGATCGTCCTTCAGCACCTGATTATGGCAATTCATGCAGACGTTCGCGGCAGGAATGTTCGCGTACCAGGACTTTTCCACGGTGCTGTGGCAGTACCGGCAGTCCATGCCCATCTGCCCCGCGTGCGTCGCGTGTGAGAAAGGTACGGGCTGAATCGGTTGGTAGCCCACGCGCGAGTATTTCGGCGTGAGATAATACCAGGCGCCCGCGGTCACCGCCGCACCAACAAGCACCACGCCCACCGCGATTTTCAGCGGGAGCTTGTTCGTCCATTTCGGAAAAACGTCTGACATCGTTTAATTAGCCGCACGGCGGTTGAGGCGAGGCACCAAGACAAAACCAGGCCCAATAACCCGCGCGAACAAACAGTTTTTCACCAACTTTTTTTGCTAAAGTCCGGCCCTCCGAACTTTCGAAGGCGCGGATGTTGTCGTGTGATTTTTCAGCGCGCAAGAACTTTGTGAATTATTTCACGTAGTGAAGAGACGTTCTCTCAGAAGTAACAGGTGGCCAGCCGGCCTACGCCATTTGTGTCGTGATTGGACTAAGCAGGATGAAAGAGAACTCAACTGCATTGATGAACCCAGGCGTGCTTCCAAGGCCGGCAGTTTCGGCAGACGAACAGGTTTATGTTTCCCATGTCACCGAGCATGATTCCCGGGGCACATTGTATCTTGCTGCGAATTTCGTAGTCTGCGCTCCAGACGTGCTGCTCTTCTTCGGGCAACCAGCGAACAAACGTCCCGCCATCAAACTCGACGCTGTCGATAGTCAGAAGGTAGTCCATCTTGTTGCCGCAAGAGCACGTAGGGATTTGCGGTTCCTGCACCCAATGTGGATAGCCTCCGACTTTGAAGCCTGGAGCAACTGACAATGAATACTGGTACATCGCACACCCGTCGGGCTGCCACTGCTCCAGTTCATCGATTCGGCTCTGCGAGAGTTCAAATGCGCTGGGATACTCTCGGAGAGCTTCTGGACTAAGCTTGCACTGGCGCGGAAGGTAGTCGTTCTCATCCAACTTCACTCACAATCCGTCGAAGGCAATTGGGCGCAGCCCGGCTTTGTTTCGCCAGTGAACGCTCAGAGCCGGGCACCAACCAGCATCCTCATGATCATTTGGACACCACAGAATCTGTAGCAGGTCAGCACGAGACGGAAACGCGATTCCCGGAATGTGTTCTGAGCGAAGCTGCAACACAGGAACGTAATCTGAATCGTGTTGCGGGCAATGCGGCCATTTCTCGCCTGGTGGCCAAAGAATATCACCTCCGACCTTACTCGCGTCCGCGGGTGACGAAGAGTCTAGCCTTGGATGGAGGCGGATCGTTATTCGCGCTTTGCCACGAAGCCAACCAAAGACCGATTCCAGTTCGTATTCGGGTGGCTTCGTTTTCATATGCCCCGAGTTGTATCAGCGAGCGAACGAAACACAATGCGGACAACTGCCGCGCACCTCCGAGCCGACGTACTCAGCGCGTGGGCGAGATTGCCCACGCCTGCCGGCGCGAGAAGCCGAACCACTCGTCACTCGCCGAAGTGAAGGTTTACGCGAAACGCATCGGGCGCGCTTTGCGACGTCGCTTACCTACAGCGCTTCATTGCTTATTTGCAGCGCTTCATCGAACGCAACCCGCAGATTTGCGGCGGCGAAACATCATCAAAGGCACACACATCACCGTGCGCACGACCTTTGCCAGCCCGCCGCGCAGTCGCGTAGCGACTTCTCGAAGGTAGCCGTGGGTTTCAACCCACGGACCAACACAACACGACCTGTCGCGTCGCGTAGCGACGCCTGACGAGTCTGTCGAGATTTCATCAATCGTCGCTACGCGACGGATATCCTCTCGTCGCGCATTCCGTGGGTTGAAACCCTTGTCATTACCCACATCTTTTGGCTGGCCTTCTTGGAATCCTGAAAGGATTCCATCACTCAGCCCAGCGTTGCGCCGCCGGGGCGCTACGCTGGGGAAACCGTCCGCATATTCATCAACCCTGAAGGGGTTGCACGGCGTGACGGCGATTGAGCCTGCGGTCGGAAGATGCTGCAACCCTTTCAGGGTTGAGGCCACGCTCGGGTGAGACACAGGGTAGCATCGTGGACTCTGCAACCCTGAACTGAGGGCTCCAATCCTTTCAGGATTGAGCAATGACTCGCCGCATTGTGGGTAATGACAAGGGCTGAAGCCCACGGCTACCGTCGGGTCGTCGCTACGCGACGGCTCCGGCGTCGCGGCGCGACGTCTGAATATTGCCTTTGCGACGGACGATGCGACGTGCTGTTGGGCGACCAGAATTTCTGAGCTTGTGTTCATGTTCGTTGGGTTATCGGCCTGAAATCGCTTTCGCCTGCCGGAGCATCCACTCGAGCTTCTTCGGTCGTGGATCCGCGCCGAACGTGTCGGGAACTCCGGCAAAAATTTGCAGCAGACGATCGCTCGTGACTTCCGCCGCGAACGGACTCGACGCGAGTGATTCGGCGAAGGCCGCCGACGTCACCGCGAGTTTCATCTGCGCGCTCGACTGCTCGATCGGCACCGCCAAGGTGAACGGCACGACCCATTCCTGCTCGCGATAATCACTCGTGTTCGGAATGCGATAGCGCACGCGCACGGTGGCGACGGGGCCTTCGCCGCGCGGGTTCGTCTCGATCACGTAAAGTCCGTTGCCCGCCTCGGACGCGCCGATCTCAGCCGCATCCACTTTGTTGTCGCGGAATTGTTCCTTCGTAAGCTGATGCTTCGCGTAGCCGATCTGCCGATACGCGTTCACGCGCTTGGGATTGAACTCGACCTGCACCTTCACATCCGACGCCGCGACACGCAGCGCACCGGCGAGCTGGCCCGCGAATTCCGTCGCCGCTTCCTCGGGCGAGTTAATGAAGCCGTAACGCCCGTCTCCGTTGCGCGAAAGCTGTTCGAGCAAGTCGTCGTTAAAACCTTCCCAGCCGACGCCGAAACAATCGAGAGCGATGCCTTGCTTGCGATTCGTTTCGACCTTCGCCTTCAGGTTCGCGGGTTCGACATCGCCGAGATTCGCCGCGCCGTCGGTGAGCAACACGACGCGATTGATCGCGTTCGCCGCGTAGTGACGCGCCGCGGTGCGATACGCGAGGTCGAGCGCGTCTTCGAGATTCGTGCCGCCCTCGGGCGTGATCTCGCCGACGCGTCGCGCGACCTCGGCCGCGTTCGTGCCGGACACGCCATCCACCCACAGCCGCGCCATGCGCGCGAACGTCACCACGCTGATTTTGTCCTGTGCCTGCAACTGTGTCGCCAATGTGCGCAGCCCTTCCTGGATGATGCGCACTCGATCGGCGCGCTCCATCGAGCCTGAACTGTCGAGCAGCAACACGATGTTCAGCGGACGCCCGCCGTCGCGCCCCGCCGCGGCGGTCTTCACCGAGAAACGCAGCGCGTCCCGATTCTGCGCAAACGGAAACTGCGAGCGCTCCCAGGCAAACGCCACAGCCGATCCGCTCGGCGGCACCGGATCGCGATAATCAAACGCGTTGAGAAATTCCTCCGCGCGAATGTTCGCCGCCTCCGGCATCGCGCCCTTCTCCAAACTCGCCGCCGCGAGCTTGAACGACACATCCGCGACGTTGAGCGAGAAAGTGGAGAAGGCGTTGTCACGCGTGAGCACTTCGGGCTGCGGCACTGGAGCGGGTGCGGCGGGGCGTGGGGCAATTGCGGTTTCGCCGCCATGCGTCACCGATGACTGCGGATCATTCAATCGTGGGAGGCGGTAAAACCTCGTCGCATTCGTTGTTGGAGCCGCTTGCGCAAGCGACTGCGCACGTGTTGCCGGGACTGTTTCGCGGCGTGCGGCCACCTCCGGCCCGGACGCAGGCTTTTGCGCTGCGGGCAAACCGCCAGCGCCAGCGGCGGGTCTTTTAGAGAAGTTCGGCGCCGGCCGTGCCGGATCTGAACGCGATTCAAGATCCGCTGCCGCAACCCCGGCGTAATCCTGTTTACGCGCGAGTTGTTCTTCCACTCGCTTCGCCAGTTGTTCCGGCTCGGCCGCGAGCGCGTCGAAGTCACCAAGCGTCCGCTCTGTTGCTGCACCAGTCACAATCCTGGCCCGATCGACAGCGCTGCCGAGCCCGCGCGCTTCGTTCTGAGCGAGACCTTTTTTTGTTTCAACAATTGCGCCCTCGTCCTGCGCCACAATTCCCGGCAGGGCGATGCCTTCCGTTCTTGCACCACCACGTCCACCTCCGCCACCGAAGCGATCGCTCGATCGCACCGCCAACTGACCCCTGGGCGCGTCCGCCTGGGCCAACTGTTGCGCACCACCATCGGCCTGGACGGCCGCACGCCGCACTGCGCTGTCGAGCCGGGACCCAAAACCCAATTCCGCCTTGGCGCCCTTTTCCCCAAAAGTTGAATCATCGAAATAGCTGCGCCCGAATTGCGAACCACCACCGGTTTGCGGAACCGTGGGAGCAATCGCGTAAAAATCATTGGCGCCGATGGGGCCATTGCCAACCAAGACGTCGGAGTTTTGAAAATTCCACACGCTGTTTTGAACAACCGCGTTGGTGACCAACGTGGTGACTCCGTTGAGATTCAATTCAACGGGTGGAGGACTTGCGGCGGCACCAGCGACGGGCGCGTTGAAGGCGTAACTCAAATCATCACCCCGATTCTGAACGCCGCCCACGGGGTTTCCGACCTGGCTCACTCTGCCATCAACAGTTCCGTCCGAGATGCGCGCTTTCTGAAAACTCAAATCAGCGAGACCATCGGCAGGCGCAACATTCATGAATGACTTAGGCGAGATCGTTTGTCCGGGCGCGATGAAATCATTCCGGGCCAAGAAAGAACCATTGACTCGTCCCGTCGGAAGGACGGAATCACCTCCGAAACTTGCTCCGTCTCCTTGCGGGCGCGCAGGAGTAGCTATGTCAGTCACGACGTACCACGTTGGGCTCAAGTCTCCTTGCGGGCGCGCAGGAGTAGCGCTGCCCGCCAGCATCTTGTTCTGCATTGGCATCGGTGCAGCCGCTGGCTTTTCACTTTCGGCGAGAGCTGGCTTGCGCTCGCGTGTGGAATTCAATGGCAAGACCAACGCAGCCACAACGCCCGCGTTGTAAAGCTGAACCAGTTCACCGGCTTTTGAATTTGGGTCGGTCTTGAATTCCACCTGCGGCTCAATTCCGAACGACAAAGACTGCTGCGGAAACACGACTGGTGGAGGTGGTGCATTCGCGGGAACGGGATTAGCAATTAGCGGTGTAATCGCACCACCAAGACCTCCAACCGAAGAAAAGCTTCCGGGATCAAGCGTCGCGACCTCCGGACTCGTTGAAGGCATTACAACTTGTTGCTGAAGTTTGATCTCGCGCCGCTTTGCTTCGCGATCGTCGCCAGCAGGTCGGACGGAAGCCGGTCTGCCATTGATCACTGCATCGGTGACGGCATAACGCTTGTCGCCAAGAGACAACGTCGCCGCTCGGCCGCTCATCGTCGTGACTTGAGGCAAAGTTGGTTTAGCCGTGGCCGACTCGGGGCGACCGCCACGTTCCAAAGACTCGTCCGGCGCGGCATTGCGATTCAGGTCACGAACATCAGCGAGGCGATTCTCAATTCGCCTCACCGACTCAGCCGCCAATTCGGTCACTATCGCATCACCATCCGAATCGCCTCCCTTTGCCAGCGGAGCGCCGTAGGCAGGCAGCATCGTGATCCGTTGCGCGCGCGCTTTGGCTTTTTTGAATGGACCCTGATCGATGCTCACGACGACGAGCAACCCGATCAATCCCGCCGCGGCGGTCATGGGGATGAACCAGAGCGAACGCCATCGCTTTTGCTTCCGTGCTGGTGCAGCGCGAAAACTCGCCAGCAACTTCTCCCGCCGCTCGCTCGACAGATGCTTGGGCGCACCGGCGGGAATGCCCGCTTCGCCTTCGACCGTCTCGCGCAGCAGTTCGAGCGTGTGCTTTCGGGCTTCGTAAGCGCGTGTGAGTTCCGGATCGGCGTCGATGACGAGACGCAATGCTTCGGCTTCGTCTGGCGCGAGTTCGCCAAGCAAAAACGCGGTGATTCGCACATCGCGTTCTTCACGCGAGAGGTTTTGAAAATCGGGATTCATCCCACCACCTCACTTTTCACGAGTTCGGCTTCGATCAATTTCAACGCGTGGTGCAGGAGGTAACCGATGTTGCTCACGGTGAGGCCGGTGCGGACGCTCATCTCCTTGTAGGAAAGTCCTTCGGTGAATTTCAGCCGCACGAGTTCGCGGCTGCGTTCGTCGAGCGCGTCGAGGCTTAGGCGCACGAGGCCGATGCTCTCGATGCGAACGATGGCTTCGTCGGGGAGGAGTTGCGGGTCGGCAGGATCGTGCCCCGGCTCTGTTTCGTCAGGCGACGGATGGAGCGGGACGACCTTGCTGTCTCGTCGTACTTGGTTGAGCGCGAGGTTGTGGACGGTGCGATACAACCATCGGCGCGAATCGCGCACCGCCTCGAACTCCGCGTGCAAGCGGATGAATGCTTCCTGGACAACGTCTTCTGCCATAGCCGGCACTTTCAGGAGTCGCAGGGCGTACGCGAGCAGCGGCGCTTCGAGGGCGAGGAACGCTTCTTCGATGGTGCCGAACTTCGGCTCCAAAGGCTCCCCTTCGCCTGATTGCGCCCCGTCCATGATCAAAACCTGGTCGGGCTGACTCACTGCTGTTCGCGTTTCCGCTGCGACATCTGCCACTACGACACCGGCGGGCAGTGTTTCTTAGACGAATTGTTTGAACAATCGCTCCGCGAGTAAGTTGTTGAGGAAAATGGGAGGAGTGGGATTAGGATCAAGATTACGATTACGAGAGCCCGCTTCCCAATCGTGATCGTAATCGTTTTCGTAATCCTCCCCCGCTCGGCACGTCCCACATTCACCGCAATCCGCGAAATGAGTTTGCGCCGGGCACTTGAGTTTTGAACAGTGTTCGGACGCGATGGATTACAAGAACACATTGAACCTGCCCCGGACGGACTTCTCGATGAAGGCCGACCTCGTGCAGCGTGAACCGCAGCGGCTCGCCAAATGGGAGCAGGCAAAGCTTTACCAGCGCATCCAGGCCGCGCGGGCGACCGCCGGGAAATTCGTGTTGCACGACGGCCCTCCGTTCGCGAACGGCGACGTCCACATCGGCACGGCGCTCAACAAGATTCTCAAGGACATCATCGTTAAGTACAAATCGCTGCGCGGTTTCAACGCGCCTTACATCCCGGGCTGGGACTGCCACGGGTTGCCGATCGAGTTCAAGGTGTCGCAAGACATGCGCAAGCGCGCCGCCCAAAGTGCCCCCGGCGTCTCGCCGGGTTCCGCGCACGACCAATCTGGCGTCGCTCGAATTGATAACCCCACGGCCCGGCAAGATGCCGGGGTCACGTTTGACGCCGCGACCATCCGCAAAGCGTGCGACGAATACGCACGCCGCTACATCGACATCCAGCGCACGCAATTCAAACGACTCGGCGTGCTCGGTGATTGGGAGAATCCGTATCTCACGCTGAACAAGGAATACGAAGCGGACGAACTGCGCCTGTTCGCCGACATCGTGGAGAAGGGTTTCGTCTATCGCGGCAAGAAGCCGGTGTATTGGAGCATCCCGGCGCGCACTGCTCTCGCGGAAGCTGAAGTGGAATACCACGAGCACGTCAGCCCGAGCGTCTTCGTAAAGTTCCAAATCGTCGGCGAACCGAACACGTTCATCGTGATCTGGACGACGACGCCGTGGACGCTGCCGGCGAATCTCGCCGTGGCTTACAATTCCACGTTCAGCTACTCGCAGGTTTACGTCGGGAGCACCGGTGAGAGTTACATCGTCTCGACGATGTTGCTCGGCGCCATCGCGGCAAAATGCGGTTGGGATTATCAAATCATGCGCTCGCTCAGCGGCGATGAACTCAAGACGCTGGAGTATCATCACCCGTTCGTGAATCGCACCGGCAAGCTTCACGCTGGCGATTCGTTCGTGGAGAACTCGACGGGCACCGGCTTTGTCCACATCGCGCCCGGTCACGGTCTGGAGGATTACAATCTCGGACGACAAGTTGGGTTGCCCATCTACTCGCCAGTCGATGACGACGGGAAACTGGCGACGAACAACGACTTGCCGCTCGATCAACAATTCGGCGCGGAACTCGTCGGCAAATCCATTCTCGAAAAAGGCGACGGCAAGAGTGAAGCAAACGAGGCGGTGCTAAATATTTTGCGCACGAACAATCGACTCGTTCACGCGGAGCCGTACGCACACAGCTATCCGTTCTGTTGGCGCAGTAAAACGCCGGTGATCTTCCGCGCAATGGATCAGTGGTTCATCAAGATCGATTTGGAGTGCGGTGACTTGTCACCGCCTTCCTGTTCTGGCGACTTGTCGCCTGAATCGGCGCGACGAGTCGCGCCGGAAAAAAGCGGTGACAAGTCACCGCACTCCAAATCATTCCGCGAACTCGCTCTCGCCGAGATCGATCGCGTGAGTTGGATTCCGGACTGGGGCGTGAACCGCATCAAAGGCGCGGTCGAAACGCGTCCCGACTGGTGCATCTCGCGCCAGCGCACCTGGGGCGTGCCGATCCCGGCGTTCTATGATGCGAAAGGTGAAGCGATTCTCAACGCGGACATTGTCCGCAACGTCGCGGCGCTGATCGAGCAACAGGGTTCGAACATGTGGTTCGAGAAATCGGCAGCGGAACTTTGGGCTTTGGTAAAGCCAAAGAACTGGAGCGGCGCGGAAGCCGTCGCAAAGTCCAACGACACGCTCGACGTGTGGATTGATTCGGGATCGTCATCGCGCTCGGTGCTGATGCGTCGGCCGGAATTGTTGCACGAACAAAGTGCCCCCGGCGTCCCGCCGGGTCCTGGCACCGGAACCGGCAAGATGCCGGTGGCACGGTGGCAGGCCGACATCTACTTCGAAGGTTCCGATCAGCATCGCGGCTGGTTTCAGTCTTCGCTCTTGCTCTCGCTCGCCGGCAACGGTGCCGCGCCTTACAAGACCGTGCTCACGCACGGCTTCATGGTGGATGAAGACCGGGAGAAAATTTCCAAGAGCAAGCAAGGCCAGGGCGCTTACACCAAACCGCAAACGGCTGAGGCTTACATCAAGGACTACGGCGCGGACGTGGTGCGCCTGTGGGTTGCGTCGCAGGATTACCGCAGCGACATCGTGGTGAGCGTCGAGCGGTTGAAGAAAGTTTCGGAGACGTATCGCGGCATCCGAAATGCGCTGCGCTACCAACTCTCAAATCTCTACGACTTCCATCCGTCGCACCATGCGGTGGCGGACAAAGACCTGACGGGACTTGATCGCTGGATTCTGAACGCATTTGCCAAGCTCGAAGCCGACGTGCTCGCGGCCTACGACCAATACGAATTCCACGTCGTCTATCAGCGCGTGAGCCAGTTCGTGGCGGTGGAATTGTCGTCGCAGTATCACGACCTCGTGAAGGACCGGCTCTACACCGACCCCGCGAACTCGAAGCGGCGGCGATCAACGCAAACGGCACTCTACACGCTCGTGACCGGACTCGCGCGCCTGCTCTCACCGATCCTTGTGTTCACGGCGGATGAGGCGTGGGATTTCGTTCCTGCGGTAAGTGGAGAATCCGTTCATGAAGAAGTAATCAAGCCATCGAGCCTGCAATTTTCAGCAGAAGAAGAGCGGGATTGGTCTGAACTCTTCGCTGCACGTCCGAGTGTTCTGTTGGAATTGGAGAAGGCACGCCAGGATAAAAAAATCGGCAAGTCGCTGGATGCCAAGGTTACTTTGCAGGCGTTCACGGCAGGCACGCTGGATTTCTTCGAGCGCCATCAGAATGAACTCCGCGAGTTGTTGAATGTCTCGCAATTGGAGATCGTGACCGCATCTCCGTTATCAACAGGAACGCAGGCATGGATTGCGAGCGTGGATAAAGCCGACGGCACCAAGTGCGAGCGCTGCTGGCACTTCGAGACAGACGTGGGCAAAAGCCCTGAACACCCGACGATCTGCGGACGTTGCTTCGAAGCAGTCCAACAGGCCGCGCCGGTTGCTTAGTGTTTCGTATCTGAATCCCGAAGGGATTCCGCCTCCAAGCCCAAAGTTGTCGCGTCCCCGCGCTACCTTGGGTAAGCGCGCAAAACCAATTTCAACCGCGACGCGGTTGCGCCTTCTCCTCACTGGCGCAACTCCTCTTGCGCTTTGATCTGCAATCCGTTGGGGGTTGAGCACTGTCAGAAATACCGTGCGTTTCATGTTTGGCGTGGAATTCCGCAGAGGCAAAAGGCTTAAGGCCGTGGCACAACCTTCCGCTAGTCACCCAAGCGAATGCAGCGAAACAGCCATTCAATCGGGGATCTGCACCTTCTGGGAAGGACAGCACTTCTTCACCTGCTAATCGTCGTATTGACGATGACCGGGTTGGACGCGCGCGCTGCTGAGCTGATCCCCAGCGTCACTGTTGGAAACAATCTCTATTTGAACGTGGTGGTGAGGGAAGTGGCCGATCGCAGCGTCACCATTTCGCACACGCGCGGCATGGCGACGTTGAGCGTCGACAAGATGACTCGAAAAGAGAAAGAGAACCTGAAGCTGATCGCGCCCGAGCCAGAGCCGGTTCCAAGTACCAACGCACCGTTCAAGGATTTCAATCTCAGCGGACTCGATGGCTTCAGCTCGCCGGAGAATCGATCGGCAGCGGTCGCACAGGCGAAGGAGCTTGCCGAATATTTCAAATCTCCGGAAGGCCTTCAGAAGCTGCTCGAAAGTGTACCGCCCATGCGTCCGACCGTGTTCATTGCGCCCGTCGCGATCTACCTGCTGCTCTCGATGTGCTTCGTGGTGATTTGCGCCAAAGCGGGCAAGCCCGCGCCGTTGCTGGGCTGGCTTCCGATCGTGCAAATCTTTCCGCTTTATCGCGCTGCGAACATGTCACCGTTCTGGTTCGTGGCGCTGTTGCTGAATGTGTTCATGCAACTGACGCTGCTCGGCGTCGCCCTCACGAAAGGCTTGCCGCAGCGGGCGCTTATGATCGCAGGTTCCATCTTCCTGGCGCTCACGGTGATTCACCTGATCGGCTGGGTCATCTGGTGCTTCAAGATTTCGAAGGCGCGCGGCAAAAGTCCTCTCGTCGGATTCTTCATGCTGTTGCCGGTCACGAATCTTCTGGCGTTGGCGTATCTGACATTCTCGGGGAGCGGAAGCAGCAGCGCCGCGCCAGTCAAGAAGGCCGCGCCGGAGCCCATCGGCCTGCGATTGCTGCTCTGAGCACGGTCGCTTACCGGGCCTTCACCTGCGTCCACACTTCGTCGTAAAGTCGCGTGCTCTTGCCGAGATCGCGCAGAAATTCCAGCCGCGCCATGGTCTCGCGATCGGGATAGATCGCCGGGTTTTTCAAATTGTCGGGATTGACGTGCTGTTTGGCGGCTTGGTTTGGCGTGGCGTATTGATTGAAGTCCGCGAGCTTCGCGCCCACTTCGGGATCGAGGACGTAGTTCAGAAACTTTTCCGCCAGCACGCGATGCGGCGCCCGGGCGCAGATCGCGAGATTGTCGATCCAGATTTGCGAACCTTCCTTCGGGATGAAGTAAACCGTGTTCGTGTCTTCCTTCATGCCTCGAACTGCGTCGCCGCTGTAAGCGATGGCGGCAACGATCTCTTTGCTCAGCACTTTGTTTTTTCCGCCGACGGCGCCTTCGAAGCCGCGCGCGCGTTTCTTGGCAGCGACGAGAAGGTCGCGCGCCGCGGCGAGTTCTGCCGGTGAAGTGGAATTGATGCTGCGGCCCTTGTAGCTCAACGCACAGCCCAGAGCGTCACGCATCGAGTCGATGAGCACGAACTCACCGGGTTGCAGCTTCGGATCGAAGAGCAATCCCCACGTCTGTTCGATGGGTTTGCCGCCGACCTTGCGCATGTAAATCCCGACCGTGCCCCACTGATACGGGACGGTGAAACGATTGCCCGGGTCGTACCACGGATTCGCAAATCGCTCCTCGACGTGCCGCAGGTTGGGGATGCTTTCGTGCGCAAGCGGCGCGATGAGCTTGAGCTTGATCAGCGCCGGGACGCTGTGATCGGGCGGGACGATGACGTCGTATTGCGCCGCGCCGCCGCCCTGGAGCTTGGCCATCATGGCGGACTCGTCCTCGTAGAAATCCATCGTGACCTTGCAGTCGTGGCGCTTCTCAAAATCGGCAACCACGGCGGGATCGATGTATTCGCTCCAGATGAAAAGATTCAGTTTCTGACTCGCGGCACCGGCGCAGAAGGCGGTGAACGCGAAAGCGATCAGGATGAAGGCGCGTTGCATTTCAGTAATCAGTAATCCGTGAAACGGTAATCAGTAAAGCGGCGGATGGTTCACTGGCTTACTGATTACTGATTACTGACTCACTGACACTCCGTGCTCGCGCCTCGGCATTGGTTTTTTCTTTCTCAATGCACCGTTCACGCGCACGCTCGCGTCGTTTTATGCGCCAAAGTTTTCTTGCTGCTCTCACCGTCATCTGTGCCGCCACGCTGAACGCGTGGGATTACGAAGGTCATCGCATCGTGAACGAACTCGCGGTGGATGCGTTGCCCAATGATTTTCCCGCGTTCGCCAAAACGCCTGAGGCACGCGAACGCATCGCCTTTCTTGGCGGCGAGGCGGATCGCTGGCGCAACTCAACGAACCTCGCCGCGCGTCATGACACGGCACCCGAGCATTACATCGACATGGATGACCTGTCGAACTACGGCCTCACGCCGGCGCAGCTCACGCCCTTTCGATACGATTTCGTGGTGTTGATGGGAGAAGGCCGGGCGAAGCATCCGGAACATTTTACATCGATCGATCCGTTGAAGAACACCGATCACACGCGCGAGTTGATGGGATTTCTGCCGTGGGCGATCAACGATTACTACGCCAAGCTGGAATCGGGATTTTCCTATTTGAAAGCGCTGGAAGAAGCCGGCACTCGCGACGAAATCGCGAATGCGCGGCAGAACATCATCTACATCATGGGCGTGATGGGGCACTTCGCGGGCGACGCCGCGCAACCGCTTCACACGACGAAACATTTCAATGGTTGGATCGGTGCAAACCCGAACAACTATCGGACCAACCGCACCATTCACGGCTGGATCGACGGCGGGTTCATCCGCGCCACGGGAATCAAGGAAGCCGGGTTGAAGGCGAGCGTGCGCCAGGCGCGCGCGATCTGGGCGCAGTCCCCGACGAACGTGTTTGGAGAAGCGTTGAAGTTCATCAACGAACAGCACGCGCTGGTCGAAAAGGTTTACATCATGGACCGCGACGGCGCGCTTTCGCCGCGCAACGCAAAGGCGAGCGAAGGCCGAGAATTCATTGGCAAGCAACTGGTGAAGGGCGGGCAATTCCTTTCCGACCTCTGGTATTCCGCCTGGCGCAACGCGCCGCAGGACAAATTTCTCATGGGCGAACTGAAGAAGCGGAACGCGGCTAACGCACCGGGCGATAATGCGCAGTGAGGCGCGGTAAGGCGCAGTGAAGTTGGGTGGTGCGCTGCTGGCGGTGGCCAAAAGTAATCTCCGATCCCAGTCTGTTCCCGCTCACCCTGACCCACTCCCGGGAGGGGGAAGTCGGGCTCTGGCGAAACGGAAAATACTTTGGGCAATCCGTCAGCGGTTAAAGAATCTCGGGCCGTAGCGGAACACCACCACCGCCCAGGCGATGACGAGCACGGCGACGATGGCCGTGACGCTGATCGCCAGTTTCTTCATCAGCGCGATGCGGCTTTGAAGCTGTTCCCTTTCCTGCATTTGCAACGCCTGTAGCATGGCAAATTGTTTCTGGATCGCGTCCGCCGAACCTTCCTGGCCGCGCAACAACAGGATTTGCCATGCTACATTCCTGCCGAAGTTCGCCGGCAGCTTCGCGATCTGCTCTTCCGTGGCAGCGACGAATCCAAGCTTCCGCCACTGGGGCGCGCGAAAGTCTGTCCAGATGCGATCGAGGCTGTGGTTGAGTGCCACGATCTTCACGCGCTCCCACAGCATTTGCCGAATGTCATCACCGATGTCAGCCCGTCCGATCGACTCGCTGTGCAGCAAACCATGATGGCTGGAGATCTGAAGCCCCACCGCGCCGATGATTTCCACGCCCTCATCAATGACTTGGAATTCCGTGAATCGTTTTTCGAGCACCGTCGCGTCGAGGTGTTCCAACGTCCAAAGAGCGATGAGTTGCGGCAAATCTTCGAATGTCGCGCGCCGGGCTTTCATCTCTCAACGTCCACGGGCTTCGCGAACCACTTGAACGAATTTGGCAGCGAGTTCGGTGAGTTCACTCCAACGCTTCCCTTTCACCAGATCAGCGACGATCAACGACGAGCCCACTCCCAGCGCCGCGCATCCGGCGCGCAAAAACTCCGGCGCGGTCTGCAAGTCAACACCGCCGGTCGGCACGATCCGCAGGTGCGGCAACGGCGCCCGGAGATTTTTGATGTAGCCGGGGCCGAGCTTGTCGGCCGGGAAAATCTTGATGAAATCCGCGCCCGCTTCATGTGCGAGCTGTGCTTCCGTGGGCGTGTAGGCGCCAATCATAACGGGCTTATCGGCGGCATGTGCGGCGGAGATGAGTTCGAGCTTTGTGATCGGGCTCACGACAAACTGCGCGCCCGCATCGATGACCGCGCGGCATTGTTCCGCATTGAGCACCGTGCCTGCGCCAAGCAGTGCGCGTGATCCGAATCGCGCTGAGGTTTCGCGCAAGGCCCGGAGCGCATCCGGCACCGTCAAGGTGATCTCAAGTCCGATGACGCCGCCTGCAACCAGCGCGTCGCACACGGGCGCGACATCTTCGAAGGTTGACGTGCGAACAACAGCCACGATGCCGGCCTCGGTGATCTGCCGCGCGATTTCTGAGCGAGATGACATGCGCCGTTTGTGCGCGAAGTGCGGAGGAAACGAAATGATTTTTGTGAACGCGCCCACGGCGTCTCGCCGGGTGGAATTGTGAAAAGACTCGGTGCGCGAGTCGCCCACGAGGTGAACCGGCAAGATGCCGGGGGCACGTTGGTCAGTAAACGCGGCGGAGATTCGAAGGGAGGATGCCGAGTTCGCCGCGATACTTCGCCACGGTGCGGCGCGCGATGTTGATGCCTTTGTCCTTCAGCATCGCCACCACTTCCTGGTCTGAGAGCGGCTTGGTGCCGTCTTCGCCCTTGAAAATCTCCTCGATCATCTCCTTCACGCTTGTGTTGGCCATCGAAGCGCCGTCGGAGGTCTGGAGGCCGGAGGTGAAAAAGTATTTCATCTCGAAGAGGCCTTGCGGCGTCTGCATGTATTTGCCGGCCACCGCGCGGCTCACGGTGGTTTCATGGACGCCGACGACTTCAGCGACCTGCACCATCGTGAGCGGTTTCAGGAACGCGCTGCCCTTCTCCATGTACTCGTGCTGACGAAGCACGATCTCCCGGCCGATGTTCAGCAAAGTGCTCTGGCGTTGGTGAAGGCTCTTGATGAGAAATTTTCCGGCGCGGATTTTTTCGCGGACGTAGTTCCGAACTTCGGCGTTCGATTCCGCGCGTGCCATGAGGTCTTTGTAGTGATTACTGATGCGCAGGTGGGGGATGTGATCGTTGTTCGTGGTGACCACGAACTCGCCATCGTCCCCCTTCGTCACAAAAACTTCCGGCACGACATAAATGTCATTGTCCGGCATGAACTCGCGGCCGGGACGGGGATCGAGTTGGGCAATCCGTTTCAGCGAGTCCTGAATGTCATCGATGTCACGATCGAGCACGCGGGCGATCTCCGGGATGCGACGCTTGCTCAGTTCCTCGAAGCATTTATCGATGATCTTGTATTCGAGCGTGTGCTTCTGCTTCTTGCGTTCGAGCTGGAGCAGCAGGCATTCCCGCAAGTCGCGTGCGCCAACACCCGGAGGATGAAACGCCTGAATAACATTCAGCACGTTCAGAATCTTCTCCGCCTCGACGCTCGTCGTCATCGAGAGTTCGTCGACGCCAGCCTTCAGATAGCCGCGATCGTCGATGTTACCGATGATCAATTCGGCGATGGAAATTTGTCCATTGTTCAGCTCGGAAACACGAACTTGCGCGAGCAGATACTCCTGCAACGAAGTCTGAGTCGTGAGCGAGTTGAACATGAAGTCACGCTTCTCCTCGTCCTCCTGCGAATTTCGGCTCGGCGCGTTCGTAGTAGCAAAATTATCGCGCCAATCCTGGTCAAGCTGCTGAAGCTTCTCGAACTCCGCCTGGAATTCATCCACCGGTTCGTTGCTTGGCTTTTCGGTTGCAGGATCAAATTGCGTATCGGCTGGCGGCTCGGCGAGATCAGGGACGGGGGTGGGTGAATCTCCTTCCGCATCGGTTCGTTCCGACTTGTCCTGCTCCAAATCTGTTTCCGGCACCTCTTCCAGAAGCGGATTCTGGTCCATTTCCTGCCGGACAAGCGCCTGCAACTCCATGGTGGGAGCCTGCAGCAGCGCCAGTGATTGCTGGAGCTGTGGCGCCAGCACCTGTGCCAGCGACATCTTCTGTGACAAATATAACCCTTGTGGCATCGCGTTTCGATTCTAACCCGGTTTACTGATTGCTCAAGAAACTACTCGGCACGCGCGTTGCTTTCCTGAACCGAAAATCTTCGAAAAAGTGTTTCGTAACAGAAAGACTCACGACCACCCGCAATTTTCAACTGCGGCGGACCACTTTCTTCGAGTTTGATGTTTGGCGTTGGGAACTTTTTTCCTATCGTCGCGCGCGTGTCAGTGCAGTTCACGATTCTCGGCAGCGGCTCCAGCGGCAATTGCGCCTACCTCGAAACACCAGAGGCGCGCCTGCTCATCGACGCCGGCTTGAGCGCGCGGCAGATTCGCAATCGCCTGCTCACGATCGGGCGTGCGCCGGAAGGGTTGACGGGAATTCTCATCACACACGAGCATTCCGACCACGTCCAGGGTCTCGCCGTGCTGGCGGCCAAGCTGAACGTGCCCATCTTCTGCAATCGCCTGACGAAGGAAGCCATCGAGCAACAGCTTCGCATCAAAGTGCAGTGCAATATCTTCAGCACGGGCGCGAGCTTCGATGTCGGTGATGTCCGCGTGGACACGTTCAGCGTGCCGCATGACGCTTACGATCCTGTCGGTTTCCTGCTGCACACCGGGGCGGGCAGAATCGGTTTTCTCACCGACCTTGGCCACGCCACCAAGCTCGTCATTGAGCGCGTCCGCAGCGCCAACGTGCTGGTGCTCGAAGCGAACCACGATCTCAAGCTCCTGCAGGACGACACGCGCCGTCCGTGGAGCATCAAGCAACGCATCCTGAGCCGGCATGGGCATCTCTCGAACAACGCGGCGGCGGATGTCGCGGAACAGATTGTCTCTGCCGAGTTGCGCCACATGTTCCTGGGCCATCTCAGCGGCGACTGCAATCGACCTGAACTGGCGCACGGGGTCGTGAGCGAGCGATTGAATCGTGTCGGCGCCACGCACGTCTCGATCGTCACGGCGAGTCAGGACACGCCTTGCGCGACGCTGACGGTGTAGGCTGTTCTAATCGTAATCCTTAATCCTAATCATAATCCGCCCGGGGGATTAAGATTACGAACACGATTACGATTACGAACGGAAAGACCGTCAACCTCGTGATCAGCGACTTTCAATCGCACCGCGCTGCTTTCCAAAAACTTGCACTGGCCGTTGCTGACAATCACAATGGCCGCTTACATGCAGTTCATTCGCGACATTCACGCTGCCAAGCTTGGCAAAGCCCCGGTGATCTCGTTCGAGTTCTTTCCTCCCAAAACGGAGGAAGGCGATCGCAACCTCATGGAGAAAACGATCCCGGCGCTGATGAAGATCAAGCCGGACTTCTGCTCTGTGACTTACGGCGCCGGCGGCAGCACGCGCGAAAAGACACTCAACATCGTGGAGCAGATCCAGCAGCGCCACGGCCTCACCGCGATGTCGCACCTCACGTGCGTTGGCTCGACCAAAGAACAATTGAACGAAGTGCTCGCCGAAGCCAGGGCACGCGGGATCAAAAACATTCTCGCGCTTCGTGGCGATCCGCCGACTGGAACGGGTGAATTCACGAAGACGCCGGGCGGCTTTGAATTTTCCAGCGAACTCGTCGCATTCATCCGCGATGTCGGCGGCTTCTCGATCGGCACGGCGGGATTTCCCGAAGGGCACATCGCCTGCAAGGAAGGCAAGTTCGTGGATTGGCAACACCTCAAAACGAAGGTCGATGCGGGCGCGGACTTCATCGTGACGCAGATCTTTTTCGACAATCGCGACTTCTTCGAATTCCGTGATCACGTGCGCAAGATCGGAATCAATGTCCCGATCGTGCCCGGTATGTTGCCGATTCTGTCCGGCTCGCAACTTAAGAAATTCACCACGCTTTGCGGCGCGAACATTCCTGCACCGATGCTCTCGGAGCTGGAACAGCTCGGCGACAATGACGAAGCCGTGGTGGCGTATGGAATCGATTACGCGACCAAGCAATGTGAGGAACTTCTGCGCAACGGCGTCGAAGGTCTTCACTTCTACACGCTGAATAAAGTGCGCTCGACCGTGGAAGTGGTGAAGAACCTCGGCCTCGCGCCGAGTGCCTGACATGAGCCAGCAGCCACTGCGGGTTCTCGCCGTCATCGGCAGTTTGAATCAACACTCGATCACCAGGATCGTGCTGCTGCATGTCTCCGAGAAATTGCGCTCGCGCGGCGTCGAGATCGACGTGCTGGACTTCACGCAGGAACCGCTTGCGCTTTTCAATCCCGATTCCGCTTACGCCAGCGTCGAATTCGCCGCGTTGAAACGTCGCGTGGAAGCGGCTGATGTTTACCTGCTCGGCACGCCGGACTATCACGGCAGCATGAGCGGCGTGATGAAAAATTTTCTCGATCACTTCTGGAAAGAGTTCGCGGGAAAACTTTTCGCTAGCGTCGTGTCGTCGCACGAGAAGGGCCTGACCGTTCTCGACCAGCTTCGCACCGTGGCGCGCCAGTGCTACGCATGGTCCCTGCCCTACGGCGTTTCATTCGCGGACAAGGAAGACGTGCGAGACGGCGCAGTCGCAAGCGACGGCTTGAAAAACCGACTCGAAATGTTTGCACACGATGTGCGCGTTTACGGCCAGGTCATCGCGCAACAACGTCGTGCCGATCTTGACGGCAGCGAACCGGGCTTCATGGCGCGCCATCGCGCGAAGTAAAATGCGGGCAGGGATGCGCACCGCACCAGATGGTGAGCTTGGCGCATCCTGTTCACGCCACGCAAATTCACGTGCTCAAGCGGGAGTGTTCACTTAAGCTCGGTGCTCTATGGATATTCAAATTGCTGCCTTGTGTGACGCCGCGACGGATTCGCACGGCAAATTGAACATCCTCGGCACGTTCGACACGATCAACGCCGCGCAGCTTCCCGCCGTTCATCCGCAATGCTCGATCGCGCTGCGCCTCGTCTTCAGCAAGATGGAAGAAGGTCACAAGGACATGAAACTGAATTTCGTCGATGAAGACGGAAAGCTGGTCATGCCGAGCATCGACATCCCGGTGGAAGTGACGGTGCCCGAAGACACAAGTTTCATCTCGCGCAATTTCATCATCAACATCCAGCAACTGCGTTTCGAACGGGCGGGCCAGTACGGAATCGACATTGCGCTCGTGAACCATCATGTCGGCAGCATTCCCCTGCTCGTCCGGCACATCGCGCCGCCATCACCGCCCGCTGAAAGTTGAGTCGGAATCAGGAACAATTCTTGCAACGGAATTGACGTGAACAATTTCGGGTACCAGTTGAAAACTTCCGCCCGGCACTGACATGTCATTCGCGCAGTTCACCGAAACAGAAAGTCCGATCGAGCTTCTCGAGCGCAGCCTCGCGCGCGGCAGGCTCGGTCACGCGTATCTCTTCACAGGCGACGGCCTCGACAAGCTGGAACTCGTGGCGCGCACACTGGCGAAGACACTGAACTGCGAGCAGCCGAAACAAAACCCGCACATTCCCGGCGCTCCAGATTCGTGCGACGTGTGCCTTTCCTGCCGCAAGATCGACAACGGCACACATCCGGACGTGCAATGGATTCGTCCCGAGTCGAAGTCGCGCATCATCACGATCGACCAGATGCGCGCGACCATGCAGACGATTTTCCTAAAACCGACGGAGGCGAAATACAAAGTGGCGATGATCGTCGGCGCAGATCGGTTGAATGACGCGGCGGCGAATGCGTTTCTGAAAACGTTGGAGGAGCCACCGTCGAAGTCGGTGTTCGTTCTCCTCACGACGGAGCCGGGACGAATTCTCGAAACGATTCTCTCGCGGTGTTTGCGGC
Organism: Verrucomicrobiota bacterium; assembly: GCA_038205745.1. GTDB lineage: Bacteria > Verrucomicrobiota > Verrucomicrobiia > Limisphaerales > SIBH01 > JANNGC01. Next base: position 44,436 of record JBBRBM010000023.1, read on the forward strand.
TCAACTTCGCCGACGAGACGAATCGTTTCCACGCGCCGATGTTCCTCGATTGGCTGACGCAATTCAGCCAGGCCGCGTTTGATGAACATGGTTCGCTGCTGAGCCGCTATCGGTTGCTTTCCGTTCTGCTCACGCGCCTCGGGGAATTGAAGGACAGCATCAGCGAGGGACTGGCCGCGCGCTCGCCGCTCGAACGCTACGACGACATCGATCCCAAGCTGCGTGACAAGTGGGAGGACGAACTCGCCGCAAGCGTCGAGGCGGAGTATCGCCGCCAGCGCGCCGATTTGCTGACCGCGCTGGAGCTTTGGCTGCGCGATGTGTGGCTCAGCACGCGGCAATCTGCGGCGGAGCTGTTGAGTTTTCCGCAACTCGCCGCGTCATCCAACGCGATCGCCGCGCGTGTGAAGTCGAGGGACGCGATGGAGAACATCAACGTGATCGAAGGCACGCAACGTATGCTGCACACGAACGTTCAGGAAGCGCTCGCGCTCGAAGTCGGATTGCTGAAGCTGAAGTTTTGATCAGAACGAAGCGGCTGGTTTCGGGGAGCACACGCGCCCTCGCGTGTTCCGACCGGCTCGCCGGTC
>JBBRBM010000024.1:0-44696 GCA_038205745.1 Verrucomicrobiota bacterium
GCTCGTAACTGGAAGAAACGCGAGCTACGCCGTGCGCATGCATGCCGCCTTTGTGGGCAAACGCGCTGCTGCCGACGAAGGGTTGGCCGTTGCGGAAGTTCATGTTCGCGATTTCATAGACATAGCGTGAAAGTTCCGTCAAGTGACGCACACTGCCAGGCTGAAGCACTTCATAGCCGTGCTTGATGGCGAGGTTGGCGATGACGCTGACGAGATCGGCATTGCCGCAACGTTCGCCGATGCCGTTGATCGTGCCTTGCACCTGCGTGGCGCCCGCTTCGATTCCGGCGATGGCGTTCGCGAGGCCGAAACCACAATCGTCGTGCGTGTGGATGCCGACGCGGCAATTCAGCTTGCTCACAGCACGTGCGGTGGCGTGAGCAATCTCCTTGGGCATGCGTCCGCCGTTCGTGTCGCACAGGACGATGCAATCCGCGCCGGCTTTCTCCGCCGCCTGCCATGTGGCAAGTGCGTAGTCCGGCTCGTCCGCAAAACCATCGAAGCTGTGCTCGGCGTCGTAGATCACGATCTTCCCGTGATCCTTCAAGTAACGAACCGTGTCGCCGATCATGGCGAGATTCTCATCGGGCTTGGCGCGCAACACCTCTGTGACATGCAGCAGCCATGTTTTGCCGACGATCGTTACGACCGGCGTTTTGGCTTCGAGGATCATGCGCATGAGATCGTCATTCTCGACGGCGATGCCCTTGCGGCGCGTCATGCTGAAGGCGGAGATTTTCGCCGTCTTCCATTTGCGTTTGGCGGCCTGTTTGAAGAACTCCATGTCCTTCGGGTTGGAGCCGGGCCATCCACCTTCGATGTAGTGAACGCCGAACGCATCGAGCCGTTCCGCAATGCGAATCTTGTCAGCAGCAGAAAAGTTAATGCCTTCACCCTGCGAGCCATCGCGCAGGGTCGTGTCATAGATTTCGACTTGCGGTTTCATTTTTGCCCGCATTTGCGGGACGGGAGTTCTACGACACGGCACCCGCGCTTGCAAAGGGAAAGCCCAGCGCGACGGAAGGAGCATTACTGGATCACTTCCGCTTGCTGTCGATGAACGCCCAGAGCATTCCAAGCGCGAGACCGCCGCCGTGTGCCCAGTTTGCGATGGGGCCAACCATGCCGGTGAAACAAATGACGAACCAAACCAATGCGTAGACGAGATTTTGCCCATCAAGCGTGATCCCTGCCGCAGGATCGAAGCGGCCACGAATCCACGCATAGCCGATCAGCGCGTAAACCACGCCGGACATGCCGCCGAACAATGGGTGTTTTCCAATGACATACTCCGCAAGGTTCGATCCCGCCGCGACCACCAGGACGAACAACGCGAAATATAGGGAGCCGAGCCGGGCCTCGAAGAGATTCCCGAGATCGCGCAGCCACATCATGTTGAAAAGAATGTGTATGAAACCAAAGTGGATGAGGATCGGCGACACGAGGCGCCAGAATTCGCCACGCCTGATTGCTGCGAAGTGTTTCTCGGCAAATAACTGCCCATTCTCCGTCGAGATGCGTTCGATGAACAAACCGGAGATGCGCGCCGGATTGTCGCCCATCTGCGAGAGCACGAAGACGAGTATCGAGCCGCCGATCAACGCGTAGCTCACCAATCCAAATCCGTAACTTGCGAGGCCTGGAAACAGCTTCTTTCCCGTGACCATGCGCTTTTGGTATGCCTCGTCTTGTGCCTGCGTTTGCTGCCGAAGTTTTTCCGCCGGCGATCCCGCCTGAAACCGCGCCGCATCCGGTGCGGCACGAAACTCATTCAGTAATTTCGTCGCTTGCGGCAGTTGATCGTCGTCATGGACCCAGATGGCCCACTGTTCGCCGTCGCGCTCCAGGTTCGTCTCGATTCCCTGCACGTAGAGGAAATCGCCAAAGGTGCGCGCGTCTTTGTCGTTGTCGAGATGGCCAATGAGTCGCATGAACGGATTTGTTGCGGTGATCTTCGTTCATCAATTCACGCCATACAAAGAAGATTCCTTTGCCCTCGCCATGAAGCGCGTCTAGCTTGCCCGCCGTTTATGACCGATCCGCGATTCGCGAAACTGGCAGACCTGCTTATCAACTACTCGACCCGCATGAAAAAGGGCGAGCGCGTGCTCATCGAAGTCATCGATGTGCCGGATGAATTCTCCGTGGAACTCATGCGCGCGACACGACGCGCCGGTGCCATCCCCATCATCGAAGTCCGACACAGCCGCGTGACGCGCGAGATCATTCGCGGCACGGACGAGCGACACGCAGGTATTGTGCGCGACATCGAACTGGCGCGCATGAAGAAGGTGCAGGCTTACATCGCCATCCGCGGCGCGGCGAACGCGAGCGAGAATTCAGACATCCACAGCAAGCAGATGGCGCTTTACTCGAAGACGCTGCGTCCCGTGCTCAATCATCGCGTGAACAAGACGCGCTGGGTCGTGCTGCGCTGGCCGACGCCGAGCATGGCGCAGGCGGCGGGCATGAGCACGGAGGCGTTCGAGGATCTCTACTTCCGCGTCTGCACGCTTGATTACAAAAAGATGGCCAAGGCGATGGAACCTTTGGAGCGCCTGATGAAACGAACCGATCAGGTTCACATCAAGGCGCCCGGCACCGATCTTCGTTTCAGCATCAAAGGCATTGGCGCGGTGAAGTGCGAAGGCTTGCGCAACATTCCAGATGGTGAAGTTTTTTCCTGCCCGGTGAAAAACTCCGTGCAAGGCCACATCAGCTTCAATACGCCGACGATCTACTCGGGCACGAAGTTCGAAAACGTCCGTCTCGAATTCAAGGACGGCAAAGTGGTGAATGCCACGGCGAACAACACGAAGCGTCTGAACGAGATTCTCGATACGGACCCCGGCGCGCGTTACATCGGCGAGTTTTCGCTCGGGCTTCATCCGCATATTCTCAACCCGATGTGCGACATCCTATTCGACGAGAAGATCGCCGGCTCGCTGCACTTCACGCCGGGCCAGGCTTACGAAGTGGCGGACAACGGAAATCGCTCCGCGGTGCATTGGGACATGGTGCTCATCCAGCGCAAGGAATGGGGCGGCGGCGAAGTGTGGTTTGATGGCGGGTTGATCCGCAAGGATGGCATCTTCGTACCGAAGGATTTGAAGGCGCTGAATCCGGACAAGCTGGCGTAGGTCGGCGAGTTTCAGGGAGAGAATTCCCCGAAAACGATCACGCGTGGAAGTCCCTGAACCGTAGCAGCCGAGGCAACGATGCTCTGATCTTCCTCCGATTGAGAAGTAGGAGCCTCATCACCTCTGCTGCTCACGACGAGAGGTTCATGGGGAAACCTTCCCGAGAATTACCTCGCGCTTGAAACTCCCTGAACCGCTTAGGGACGGCGCGATGTTCCTACCATTCGCAAAGCGACTCAACGTAAGCCGCCGATCCATCACGCAGCCAGCCGTCGAGTTGCGCCTGATCCTTCAACTGTTGTCCGCGCTGGCGTGGGACGACGAAGTAGCGCGTCTCGATTTCCGGCAGGCGCGTCATGTCACTCCAAAGCTTCTCCCATTGTACGACGGGGAAGATGTCTTCCTGCCCGTGGCCCCAGCGCTTCTTCACATCCTTCAACGTGATGTAGGTGGGCATCTTCGCTGCGAGATGACGGATGGCCGTGGAAACTTTTTCTTCATTCGAAAGTTCGGTGCGTTCCAATCCAAACGCAGCGAGCAGTTTGTCGATGTGAATCCATGTCGTCATCGAGTTGTAATACGACAGCCCGAACTCCTCTTCTTCACGCGGCATGGCGAGGCCTTCGAGGATTCGTGGCCGCCCATTCACGCGCGCCAATCCGCCGCCGCGATCTTCGAGCCGGCGAGTGATCATTTCGAAACTGAGACACGCGCCGGTCTCGATGTGCAGCCCGAGAAGCGCCGGATCGACGTCGGCACCGACGGTGTCGATGTTGTGCAACAGCAAGTATTGAAGCTGAGGACGTTCCTCGATCAGTCGTTGGAGCACGCCGCTGCGGAGAAGATTGGGAACTTCGTACCAGTGACCGATGGGATGCAGACATTGCAGCGGCACGTTATCCGTGTAGTCGGTGCATTCGCCGGCGGAGCGCGCCCAATTGATCAGCGCGGCGCGCAGTGAGTCGCGGACTTTTTGTTGCTGCTCGTCGAGGAGTTGCTGCGGCATTTCCTCCCAGGCAAAACGGAGATCGCGCACCATCGGCACGAGTCGCAGGCCGATGGATTTCCCCGGTGAAAGCAGCACCGGCCCTTCATACCCATAATTCCGAACGCGCTCCAAAAACTCCGCTGTGGGTTGATGCGTGAGGTAGCTGGTTGTGAATACATGCGGCAGCGGCGCGCCCGCTTCGCGACTCACCCGGCGACTTTTCGCGAGATGCGTTTCGATGAACGTGCGATGGCGTCCGCCCAATTTGCAGAACGGGTGCAACGCTTTGACGACGCCGGCACCTTGTGTCCAGCGCGAGCCCGCCCCTGCGGCAAGCGTCACGACTGCGAGCTCTCCGCGGCGCAATGAAGCCAGGCCGAGTTGGTGAAGCTCTTCTTGAGCAGCAGTAATGTTCGATGCGCGAAGTAGTGGGGCGGGCGTCCCGCCTGCCGCCTGTCCACTGGCCGTCCCGGCTGGTGTTTCATATGTGCCGGCACTTCCGCCTCCTACACGAGCCACCCCAGGTTTCAGTTTCGCCTTCTCTGGATTTTCCCGGATGTATCGTGAGAACCGCTCCAGCTCGTGCTCATCGCGAACAATGTGGTCAAAGGATTCTCTCTCCCAGAATGGTCCGCTAAGATTCAATCGCTCATTGAGCTGGTGCGCCGAAAAGGATTTCCACGAGGCAAGAATCGTCGAGAGCGTGTGCGTGCCGAGTGGACGCACGAGCACATGCACGTGGTTTGGCATGATCACGTAGCTTCCCAGGGCGTACCGCTCGCCGTCGAAATGGCGCAGGACTGATTCCATCAAGCCGGCAATCCCCGGTTTCTTAAACACGCCAGCGCCGAGACTGTGATCGAGATGCTCCTCAATGCGCTCCCGGAAGAACGTGTTTAGTTCCGTCTGACGCTCCGGTGACAATTCGTGGGTTTGCGTTCCCAAGTAACGGTTTCGTTCGTCGAGGAGTTGGCGCAGCAGCGTTTGCGGAATGGAGTCCGCAGTGCGGAAGGTGACGAAATACGTGACTCCCTCCTGAGTCCAGTGCGGCAGGCGACGGGTGTGGAAGGCGGCGGGACGATGTTTGTCGAACGGTGTGAAACCACCAGCCGGGACTGCCAGTGGACAGGCGGCAGGCGGGACGCCTGCCCCACTACCTGGGCGCTGCGCGTCTGCGAGCATGTTCGGCCACGTCGTTGTGTCGATCACGTCCTCCGGGCTCACATCTTCGATGATGGCAGTGGGAGGCAGGCGATTCTGTGCAAGGCCGATGCGCGCCTCTTTCAGGTCGGAGCGAATCTGTTCGTGTTGCGTGCGGTCGAAGCCGAACTCATTGAGCACGGTGGCGATCGTTTGTTGATTTCCTGATTCGGCTTTGCCGCGCGGAAGCAATTGATCGAACAGCGTCTGCACCATGCCGCGAAGCTCGGGCGTGGTGCGACACGCAGCGCCAAACTTGTCGAGTTCGGCGCGACGCAGCGGCGAGAGTTCGCGCAGTTCATGGCGCAGCAGTGGCGGCACCACGAGCGCGTAGTAGCCCGAAGGCATCAAGGCATTCTCGCCGGAAATGAAATCCGCGAACGTGCCGTTCTCGTTGATGGCGAAATCGTAAACGACCGGCTCCATGGCGAAGGGCAGGGCGTGTTGCAGTTCCCGCTTTGCTTGCGACATGATTTCCTGCATGCGCCGCTGCGCCTCGGCGCGACGTTGTGGCGCGAACATGAATCCCATCCCGCCGCCCGACATGCCGCCGAGCATCCAGAAGCCCCAGAAATCCTTGCCGAAGGATTCCGCGGCGCGCTCGATGAGTTGCTCCGTGTAGAACGTGCTCGCCCACGGAATGATTGTCTGGATTGGTTCGCGGAAATTTTTCGTCGTCGCCGCGCCGATCGCCGGAACATCACCGCGTTCAAGAGCGGCAAGAATCTCATCGAGGATGCCCAGTGCCTGCTGGCGGCCATTCCATTCGGCCTGAGAGCGGAGCAAATATTTCTCAGTCACCATCTCGAGGATCGGGCCGACGTTTTGGGCCATGCCGCCGTGGACGAGCACCAGGCTGTCTTGAAGCCGGTGCCGCGCCTCGTCTGAAATTTCTGCGCGGGAAAATACTTTGTGCTGCGGCATCAAACGTCCGCGGCTGATTCCGGATTCAGGATCGCCTTCGCTTGCCAGCACGCCTTCGATCAATTTGATGCCCGGCCACACACCGCCACTGTCCTGCCATCCGCCACCGGAGCCGCCGATCCATTCGCCGAGAATTGCGCGCGCAAGGACGAGTCGGCGTTCGTGTTCCTGAAGTTCGCCGGTGAGCGATGCGGCCTGTCCCGTCGCCCGCATGCAAACCGAAATCAAACACGCGAGCAGGTTCGTGGAAACGGCGAGGCGCGAACCTTTGGGAATGTTGTTAACGTGGCTGACAATCTCCAGGCCGCGTCCCGGTCCCACGATGCGCGCGAGCAGTTCGGCCAGACTTTGACCTGAACCTTCAATGCCCGGCGGCACGATGCCGGACGCGATGACTGCGGCTTTCAGCAAGCCAAGATAATCTTTCGCGAAATCAAAAACCTCGCTGAGGCTGGAGATGTCCGCGCTTGCGCCCAGATCGACACTGGTGAGGCGCAACACCGGTTCCTCGATCACGCGCAGATAGGCTTCGACGGGAGGGCGCGGCGCGTTGTCGCGTCCGTGAACTCCGAGGTCGATCGACACGTTGATGACGCGGGCACCCTCGGGATAATCCATGCCGAGGAAAAAAATGTCGCTCCAACCGCTGTGCGAGAGGTCCATGCGCACCGGCGTGCGTTCGCGCAGGATGGGATACGTGCCATCGCTCGACGGCTGCAACAATTCGCGGCGAAGTCGCAACGGTTGATCGGCCGGATGTCCCATGCGGAACATCCACTGATTGCCGCGGACTGAGCGAACGCTGCGACGCACCTGGTCCGCGAGCGTTTGAAAAGCCAGCCGATGATACGAGGCCGCCAGCGCGCTGGAGATGGCATCGGTGGCGCCACTCTGCTGTTGCACGGAGAGGAATTCGTCGATCGCTTCCTCGAAACGGCGTTGCAGCAAATGCTCGTAGCCGCGGAATGGAATCAGCCCGCGACGATTCAGCTCCGCGCGCAACGGAATGTGAAAGCGATGAATCGCGTAGAGGAAGAACAGCGCGCGAACACGTTCGTAGAGGTTCTCCGAGCGGCGGCGAAACACGTCCAGTTCGCCGCACATCGCGAGGAGTTCATCCAGTGATGCGTCGCGGCAAAGCGCGTCGAGCGATTGGTTGCGCACGGCAGGATCGCTTGCCGTGATGATGTCGGTGACCCGCATTTATTTTCCCTTCGCTGCGAGCAATTCCACGAGGCCGGACAAAACCTCATCACGGTCATTGCCGTCGAGAGCGAGCGCCAGTTGCGCCGTGAGCAATCCGTATTTCAGTCCCACATCGTAGCGGCGGCCTTCGACTTCGTAGGCGAGATAACGCTCGCGCGCCGCGAGTTTGGTCAGCGCGGAAGTGAGCGTGATCGAGCCGCTCGCCCGCTGAACATCTTCAGCCAGCAATTCCATCACCGCCGGCGTGAGCACGTGCATGCCGAAGAAGCAGAGGTAATGTCCCGCGCGCAATCCGGGAACGATGATGCGTTGTTCCGCCTCGGTGGGTGTCGGCTTTTCGAGCACGTCATCGATCTCGTAGTGGCGTTGCATCGCCGGCACGAGCCGTCCGCCGATGGCACCGTAGAACGGGAGCTTGCTCTCGTGCGTTGCCTGGACGGCTGACACGGCGCAGTTCTCTGCGCGAGCCACCTCCACGAGTTGTTGCGCGCAGCGCTTCTGGGTGCGGCTCACGTAGAGGTGATCGCCGACCAGCAAGAGGAAGGGACTGTTGTCCACAAATCCCTTGGCGGTAAAGACAGCGTGGCCGTATCCGCGCGGCTCACGTTGCTCGACAAATTGAATCCGTTTGGCGTGGGCGTCGGCGGCGGCGGTGAACGCGGCCTGGTCTCCGGGCGAAATGACGACGCAAATTTCATCCACACCCGCCTGAAGGATTTCCTCGATGATAATTCGCAGCGCAGATTTCGGGACGCCATCGCGATCGACGAGCGTTTGCAGCGGCAGCGTGCGTTGATTTTTTCCAGCGGCGGTGATGACCGCCTTCTTGATTTCCATACTCCCGGCAAAGCGTCACAGAAGTGGGCGGGAGCGTCAATCGCTCGCGCCGCACGGAAGTCCGGCGCGAGGAATCCGTGGAAAGAGCCGGCCGGGGTAATGGTTTCCCGTATGGATTCATTCGCGGAAACCCGCCTACCGGTTGATCGTTTGAACCATTAGAAGAACCAATGCCGCTTCATGCAGTTGCAACGCATACATGGGCGAGGAGTTGGTAAAGTAGTTTTGCTGACATGCTTCGCGGCCTGGCTTGCTTTTACCGCAGGCGCATCTGCTTTTACCTTCAGCTCATTGCGGCTTGGCGCGACCAACGGGCCCGAGAATTACGTCTTCACCGCGGGCGATAAACTCGTGCCACTCGCTCAAATCGATGCAGACAAGGTTTACCGTGTGACCGTGTTCAATCCTTCGGGCGCCGTGATTTCTGCTTCCGGCTGTCGATCGAATTTCACCGCCTTCGATAACAGCTACACCGTCCAGGCAAGTGACCTTCCGTCCACGAACGGCGCTTACACTTTCCGCGTCGAACAGTTTTCCACGTGCGCCAGCACACAGGCGACGGTGCTGACGCGAAGTTTTTATGTCGTGAGCGCCAGCGCGTTTTATATCGGAGCGCCGACAAATCGTTTCGCCCCGGGCCAGACCGCGTCCGTCCGCATCTATGGATTACCCACGAACCAGGCGAACTGGAGCACGTCCTGGATCATGCCGAGTGGCGCCACGAGCTGCGTCAATAACGCGTCGGCAGACCGGCCGGACAGCAGCGCGAACGGGACGATGCCTGCCACCAACGGCACCTTCCTGATGTATCCGCCCTGGTCGGTCGCACCTGATGCGTGGAACAACTCCGGGAATTATGAGTTGGGCAATTGCACGGGGTTTACCACCACCAACGAAGGTGCGTGGAAACTCAGCCTCTCGAAGAGCAACACGAATTTCGTTGCGCTCCCGGTGTTTACCGTCGCCAGCTTCTGCACCACGATCCCGCTCACCAATCTGACGCGCGGCGTGATGGCGAATGCCGTTTTCAACACCATCGCCGCGGGGACTGGGCCGTTCACTTACGCCTGGTTCCGGAACGAGGCGATCATTGCCGGTCAGACAAATGGCACTCTCGTTCTCACAAATCTTGCCTTGAGCGATGCCGGCACTTACAGCGTCGAGGTCAGCGGCCCCTGCACGACGGTGAGGCGAAGCGCGACGCTCAACGTGGTGTCCTGCTCGCCCAGTTTGGACGTCATGCTCGTCATCGACCGGTCGGGTTCGATGTTGGGGACGCCGTACACCGATGCGCGGACGGCTTGCACAAATCTCATTCGAGATTTGCACTTCGGCACCGGAGACCAGGCCGGACTGGTTTCATACAATACCGGGGTGACCATCGATTTGACTCTGACAAACGACCCGAGCGTCGTTGAGCAATCCGTTTCCGCATTGCCTCCCGCGTCCGGCGGAACGGCGATCAGTTCTGGACTGCAAGCCGCGCGCGACGAGTTGATCTCAACCCGGCACAATCCATATTCGTTGCCGGTGATTGTGTTGCTGTCGGATGGGTTGCCTCATAGTTCCGGCGATAGCTCCAGCAATGTGCTCTATAACGCCACGCTCGCGAAGAATCTCGGCGTGCTTGTCTTCTCGATCGCCGTGGGCGATGCGGACGCATCGCTGATGTCCGGTGTCGCATCGGCCAGCAACACGTTTTTCCTGGCGACGAATTCGGCGCAGTTCAGCCAGTTGTTTCACACCATTGCCAATTTGCTCTGTCGCACGCCGACCAATCTCGTGTTCGAAGGCCCGACGAACCAAACCGTATGCGTGGGATCGAGCGCGGCATTTGTGATGACTGCTTCGGGCTGCGACGGTCTCAGCTTCCAATGGCGGAAAGATGGCGTCGCACTCGCGAACGCCACCAACAATGTGCTGCTCATCCCCAGCGCCAACGCGAATGACGCGGGTATTTACTCGGTGGTGGTCGACAGCGAGTGCCGCATCCTGACCAACTTTGCGTCACTGATTGTGGAGCAACCGCCATTGGGTGGAACCATTCCTTCACAAACGGTTTGCGATGGGAGCACCGCGGTATTCCAGACGACGCCCGGCGGCACTGGCCCGTTCACTTTCGTGTGGCGGAAAAACGGCGGGCTGCTGGCTTCCGAAACAAGTGGAACGCTGACGATTCCCAGCGCCAGTTCCCAGGCAGCCGGGGATTACAGCGTCGAGATATACAACGCTTGCGGCGCGCTGACGAACGCTGCGCGCCTGTCCGTGAACGCCGCCGTCAGCGCCACTTCGATGGCTGATCAGACCCATTGCGTGGGGGAAGTGGCGATCTTCCTCACGACAATGAACGGCGCTGCTCCCGCGAGCATTACGTGGCGCAAGGACGGTGCAAAGATCGATGGCGCAACGGACCCATGGCTTGTCGTCCCCATTCTATCTGCGACCGATGCTGGCCGTTATTCGATCGAAGTGAGTTCCGGGTGCAACACCGTCACGAATTTTGTAATGCTGTTCGTCCCCGAATCGACCACAGCCACGCCGCTGGCAAGCATCACGAACTTCATCAGCGAAGTGGCGACATTCTCCACCACGCCGTCAGGAACGGGGCCCTTCAATTTCGTCTGGAGAAAAGACGGCGTGTTGATCGGCGGCGCCATCAGCAATGTATTGTCAGTGGCCGTTTCATCGCCTGCCGACGCGGGTGACTACGGGGTCGAAGTAAGTGGCCAGTGCAACACTGTGATCCATTACGCCGCCTTGACGGTGAAAGGATTGACCACAGCCACACCCCTCATGAGTTCCACGAATTGCATCGGTGATCCTGTCCTGTTCTCCACGACGCCCGGAGGCACCGGACCGTTCACATTTGTCTGGCGCAAGGACGGCGTGAAAATCGACGGCGCCACGAACAGTTCCCTCGTCGTGACCGTGACCTCGCCAGTGGATGGTGGCGATTACTCAGTGAAAGTGAGCGGCACTGCTTCGTCGGTCACAAATCACGCCACGCTGTCCGTCAATCCGCCGACCGCTGCGAGCCCGCTGGCCAGCGTGACGAATTGTGTGGGCTCCTCGGCGACGTTCTCGACGACTCCGGCGGGCGCTGGACCGTTCACGTTTGTCTGGCGCAGGAACGGAGTGCTCATTTCAGACGCGACGAATGCGACGTTCACCCTGACCGCGATCACGCCCGGCGACGATGGTCAATACACGGTGGAAGTGAGCGGACAATGCAATCGCACGGCGAATCCAGTCACGAGCACCGCGTCACTGGTCGTGGTCAACCAGCCCGCGGCAACGGGTCTCGCGAATCTCATGGCGTGCCCTGGGGAAACTGTGACGCTTGCGGCGACCGCCACGGGAAGCGCGCCACTCAATTACCTCTGGCGTCGCAACGGCGCAGTCATTCCCGGCAGAAGCAATGTGCTCGTGCTCACGAACGTGACCTCCGCACACGCGGGCACGTACTCGTTTGAGGTAAACAATTCCTGCGGCGGCTCAACCAACACCATGACCCTGTTCGTGCGCACGAATCTTTCCGCGACGCCGCTCACAAACTTTTCCCGTTGCCAGGGCGGAGCGGTCACCTTCGCAACGACGATTACTGGCCCCGGCCCATACACAATTCAATGGCTCAAGGACGGGATCGCCCTCGGCGGCCAGACGAACAGCACGCTTTCACTCAGCAATCTCACGACGAATGACAGCGGCACATATCGCATTGAGATCTTCGGCGGGTGCAACGCGATCACGAACAGCGCCACGCTGAGCGTGAGTTCCACCACGACGGCGACGCCGCTCGCGCCGGTTGTTGCGTGCGCTGGTTTCCCGGCTGCGTTCGCCACGACGCCCGATGGCGTTGGGCCGTTCACGTTCGTGTGGCGCCGCAACGGAGTGGTGCTTCAAGGCCAGACCAACAACACGCTGGCGATCACTTCTGTGAACGCGACGAACGTTGGCACCTATTCCGTGACCGTGAATGGCAGTTGCGGCTCGGTCACGAACAGCGCGGCCCTGACTGTGAGCTCGGCGCTGGCTTCATCCATGCCGACGAATATTGTTCTTTGCGGATGTGATGACGGGCTTCTCGCGCCGTCCATCACCGGTGCGTCGCCGCTTTCGATCAGGTGGTATCACAACGGTACGTTGATCCAGAATGCGACGAACAATTTTCTCTCGATTCCCAAAGCGAACCTCGCCACGCCGGGAGATTATCGCATCGAAATCAGCGATCCGTGCAACACGGTCACGAACACAACACTCGTGAGCCTGGGCAAGGCGGGGGATGGTTTCTTCACCAGCACGCAACGAATCTCGATTCCCGATTTCGGTGCGGTTGATCCTTATCCTTCCATCATCGAAGTCATCTGCGCGCCAACGGACGTGAGCGATTTGCGTGTGACGCTGTACGACTTGAGCCACGCCTATCCCGACGACATCGACCTCATGCTCGTGAGTCCGCAAGGGCAGGCGCTCATGCTGATGTCCGACGCCGGCGGCACCAGTGTGAATCATCTCGACGGTGTGACGCTGACCTTCGACGACCGTTCGCAGTTCGTGCTCCAGGATTCCAAGCGCATCACCAACGGCGTTTACAAGCCGACCAACTACGGCCTGCCCGACGACGATGTTTTCGAAGCACCCGCGCCTGGCGGCCCGACCATCACGAACCTCGCGGGTTTCAACGGCACCAATCCGAACGGCCAATGGCACCTCTTCGTCGTCGATGATCACGGGCTGGATGCTGGCGCCATCGCTGGCGGATGGAGCCTCGACTTCGGCCCCAACTTCTCCACGGATCCGCAGCTTCGTCTCAACGCCACCGGCGTGACGAATGGCGTGTTCAACGCCTTGCTCTTCGGCACAATCGGCACGACGTGCTTCGTCGAAGGCTCGGTGAACATGCGCGACTGGACCGTGCTCAGCACGAACCAGATCACGGTGTCGCCGCTGCCCATCAGTTCGAACGACCCCACTTACCGGGACTACCAGTTTTTCCGCGCGAGCAGTTGTCGCAACAACTAACGCGCTAAAAACCTTCGCCCTCGTTGGCATCGCTCCGTAGCATCCGGCCCACGCATGAGCCAGACCGCACGCCGCAACGCACCCGGACTCGTCCTCCTCGCCGCATTCCTCGGTTGGATGTTCGACGGCCTCGAAATGGGAATCTTCCCGCTTGTCGCGCGACCCGCACTTCAGCAGATGCAGCAGGCCGCAGGAGTGCTCGATGAAAATTTTGTGCAAATGTGGATGGGCAAGATCACCGCGCTCTTCCTCCTCGGCGCGGCGGCGGGCGGGCTCGTCTTCGGCTGGCTGGGCGACCGCATTGGCCGAGTGCGCGCCATGACCTTGAGCATCCTCGCATACTCGCTCTTCACGGGGCTGGCTTACTTCGCGCAGGCGCCGTGGCACCTCGGGATGTTCCGATTCATCGCGGCGCTCGGCATGGGCGGTGAATGGTCGCTGGGCGTGGCACTCGTGATGGAATCGTGGCCCCAGGAAAAGCGTCCCCTCATGGCCGGGCTCATCGGCGCGGCGGCGAATTTTGGATACGCCATGATCGCCATCATCGGGATCTTCTTTCACATCACCGTGGACTCATGGCGATGGGTGATGCTGGTGGGCGCTGCTCCTGCGTTGCTCACGCTGATCATTGTCTTCTTCGTGCCGGAATCAGAACGATGGAAGGAATCCGTGAAGCACGGCGCGTCGCGCCCGCTCCATGAGATATTCAGCGGAGCGCTGCTGAAGAGCACGCTGCTCGCGATTGTCTTTGCATCCGTGGCGCTCGTCGTGACGTGGGGAATCGTGCAGTGGATTCCGCTTTGGGCCGACCAGATGACCGGCGGTAAACAACCCAGGGTCAAAGCCTACATCCAGCTCATGTCCTCGATCGGTGCGATCCTCGGCAGCTTCATCGCGCCGCTGGCGGGCGGGAAGTTTGGGCGTCGTCCGACCTACTTCGTGATGTGTCTGCTCTCGCTCGTCATGTGTTCGATCCTGTTCCGCGGCTTTGGCGAGGTGAACACCGCCTTCATGATCATGGTTGGCGTGGTGGGGTTCTGCACCGCGTCCTTTTACGGCTGGTTGCCGCAATATTTGCCGAAACTCTTTCCCACCCGCGTGCGGGCGACGGGGCAGGGCGTGGCGTTCAACTCCGGTCGCATCCTCGCTGCGCTGGGCGCGTGGCAAATGGGTTCGCTCATGGCCTTCTTCGACAAGAGCTACGCCAAAGCCGGCGCCACCATCGTGCTCGTGTACATCGTCGGCATGGTGCTCATCTGGTTCGCGCCAGAGACGAAAAATCGGCCGTTGCCGGAATAGCACCGGCGGCGAACTCCGTCCCGTTCTGTGAGCCGCGCAGCGGCGGCCCACGAGTAGCCACGGGTGACAACTCGTGGAATGAATGCGGACAGGGAATCCCGCCCCGGATGGGGCGGCGGACTCCGGCGGCCCCTGCCGGGGCGCGAAAGATATTGTGGAACCGGGACCACGGGTTCCGCTGGGCGCTCCACCCGTGGCTACTCGCGGGCCGCCCCTTCGGGGCTGAGGACAGGGAGGCGAGTGGCCCTCCGCAATGAGTTGCGCGCGGGCAGCGGGTGCTTGTGCGCAGGGGCGGCGCGAAGTGTCACCAGTCATTGACCCCCGGTGAAAATAGCCCAGCGCTTCAGCGCTTGTCATTACCCACCTCTTCTGGGTGGCCTTCTTGGAATCCTGAAAGGATTCCATCACTCAGCCCAGCGTTGCGCCACCGGGGCGCTACGCTGGGGAAACCGCCCGCATATTCATCAACCCTGAAGGGGTTGCACGGCGTGACGGCGATTGAGCCTGCGGTCGGAAGATGCTGCAACCCTTTCAGGGTTGAGGCCACGCTCGGGTGCGACCCAGGGTAGCCTCGCGGACTCGGCAACCCTGGGCTGAGGGCTCCAATCCTTTCAGGATTGAGCAAAGACTCGCCGAATTGTGGGTAATGACAAGCGCTCCAGCGCTGGGCTATTGTCAGGGAACGGGTGGTTGCGCGGGGCCACCAAGAGTGGTGAAGTCAGCGGCATGAAGCGGCCGATATTGCGATGGGTGCTCTGGGGCGTGGCAATGGCCGGAATGGTATGGTTGGAGTCCCGGCGCGGTTGGCACGACAGAGGCCTTTGGGTCATCATCGGATTGAATATTCTGGCTGGGTTCGTCCATTTGCTGGAACAACGCGCGCGTAGATTGTGACTGACCTTGTGAGCGCTTTCACCAAGGTTGCGCGCGGGCAGCGGAAGTGGTGAAGTCAGTGGCATGAACCGCAATTACGGCAGGTAGGAGCGCCTACCCAAAGCAAGCCGTTCTTCCTCCGCCGCCTTCCGATATCGCGATGGGCGTTCTTCTTGGCGTTGCTCGTTCTCTACTGTTTGGCCTACGTGGTGATCATGGACCGGCGTGCTCCGGCTACTTTATTACAAGGGAGGAGCTCACATTGTCTGGTTCCAGTCTTCATTCCGCAAAGCGAAGTGTGATCAGTACGGATTCCCGGAGGCGACGGCTTGGAATTATTTCTTCCTTCCACTCGACAAGTTGTATTTCGGTCTGTTCCCGGAGAAGCGCAGATACGGAAATCACGAGTGGCTGAAGACGCGCCGTGATTCACCACAGAGGCATGGAGGATACGGAGTTGTCTTTCTCAGTGTTCTCTGTGCCTCTGTGGTGAATCCTTCTTGTCTGCTCTCGCACCTTGCCGCTTAACTCACCGGCCTGATGAAACAGAAAGCTTACGCCCGCGCGGGTGTGGATATCGACCTCGGGAATAAGGTCAAAGCTACGTTGCCGCAGTTGCTGGCTTCGACGCATCGCCGCGAGGTGCTGGGGAAGGTCGGCGGGTTCGGCGGGCTCTTCGCCCTGGACGTGAAGAAGTATCGCCAGCCCGTGCTGGTCTCCAGCGCGGATGGCGTGGGGACGAAGTTGAAGATCGCCTTCGCCATGGATCGCCACGACACGATCGGGCAGGACCTGGTGAATCATTGCGTGGATGACATCGCGGTGCTGGGGGCGGAGCCGTTGTTCTTCCTGGATTATCTGGGCACGGGGAAGTTGGAGCCGCGGGTGTTCACGGAGATCGTGAGCGGGTTTGCCAAGGCGTGTAGTGAGAACAACTGCTCGCTCATCGGCGGTGAGACGGCGCAGATGCCGGGGTTTTATCAGCCGGGCGAATACGATGTGAGCGGCACGATCGTGGGTGTCGTGGAGAAGTCGCGCATGTTGGACGGGCAGAAGTCGGTGCGCGTGGGCGACGCGGTGATCGGGATGGCGTCGAGTGGGTTGCACACGAATGGGTATTCGCTGGCGCGGAAGATTTTCTTTGAGCAACTGAAGTTGAAGCCGACGAGTCGCGTGGCGGAGTTGGGGAATACGATCGGCGATGAGTTGTTGAAGGTGCATGTGAGTTATGGGCGCGTGGTGCGGGAGTTGTTGAAGAAGTTTAATAAAGTGCCCCCGACGTCTCGCCGGGCTGGAGCGGGAACCCGGCAAGATGCCGGGGGCACGATCCACGGCTTCGCGCACATCACGGGCGGCGGGTTCATCGATAACATCCCACGCGTGTTGCCGAAGAAGTGCGACGTGGTGATCCGCAAGGGGACGTGGGAGGAGTTGCCGATCTTCCGGATGATCCGCGAGAAGGGCGGGGTGCCGGAGGAGGAGTTGTATCAGGTGTTCAACATGGGCATCGGCATGGTGGCGATTGTCTCGGGCGAGCGAGCGGATGAGGTGTTGAAGTTCATCCGCGCGCGCAAGCAGCAGGCATGGATCATCGGCGAAGTGGTGAAGGGCAAAGGCGAGTCGCGCGTGGAGTAAGGAGAGGGAGGAGAGGGACCACGGAAGACACGGAAAAGATACATTTCCAATCCGTGTGTTCGGTGTATTCCGTGGTCAAACAAAATGGCTGAACAAAGAAATCCAGATAGCGGGCTCTTTCGCATCGCAGGGGCAGGCGCGGCGCTCGCATTCGGCGCGATGGTGGCGTCGCTCTTCGCGGTGCGGTCCAACTCGTCCGGATTCACGTTTGAGATCACGGTTCCGGCAGTGGTGGCATTCGCGGTGTCGGCGGCGGTGGCGTGGTTTTATTGGAGGCTCGTGGCGCGCCTGGCCGCGGAGAACGCGCCTGCGCAAAAGCGCAAACGCTTCGTGCTCTTCTCGATCGCGTTGCTTGCGGTCGGCGTGATCGCGTTTCTTTACCCGCTGACATTCATCCCCGCTGAGAAGCGCACGGATGTCTTCATCGGACTCGCGCTCGCGGTGGGTGTTCTCACCGGAGTGGGGTTCGTGATGTGGCAGGTGAAGAAGTTCCTCGACGCGGACCAAAAGAGCGCTGAGGACCAGGATCGACGGCAGGATTGAGAGCGCAGAAAGGGCTTCGGATCGCTCCGGGAGACCGCGAGAAATCTTTTCATCACCGGGTCAAAAATTTTTCAAAAAGCCCTTGTGAAAGATTTCACGACTCGGCAACGTCTCGCCCGTTTCCGGTTTAGCTATCGGTCGTAGGGGCACTCGGTGTCCCCCAATACAAGTTTCGTTCAAGCGTGATACAGTTTCTTAAAATGGTAATGGTTTCGGCGTTTCTCATCGGAACGCCGTTTGTCGCTTCGGCGGCCGAGTCGATTGCGCCGAGCGCGGTTGGAGCGGTTGACGTCGTCGAACAAGTCGGGAAAGAAGCCGCCGGCGCGGCAACTCACGGGGAGGCGAAGGCAGAGCATCACGGCCTGCCGTCGGCGGCGCCAGTTTTCCAGGTGGGTCCGGTGCAGTTCACGAGCTCGATGGTCGTCACGTGGGCGGTGGCGGCGATCCTGATTCTTATCGCTCAACTTGCGACGCGGAACATTAAGCTCGTGCCGCGCGGCCTTCAGAACTTCGTGGAGTGGCTGGTCGAGGGGATGTACGGATTCTTCGAGGAAATCCTCGGCAAGGATCTGGTTAAGAAATCGTTTTGGTTCTTCTGCACCCTCTTCATTTTCATTCTGTTCACCAATTGGATCGGATTGATCCCCGGCGTGGGGACGGTGGGATGGGGGCACGCGGCTGAGGGACATTTTCATCTCGACAAGCCGTTCCTCCGTGGCGGCAACGCGGACCTGAACATGACGCTGGCGATGTCGCTGGTGTTTTTCTTCCTGTGGGTGGTGTGGTCGTTTCAATCCCTCGGCTTTGTCGGCTTCCTGAAGCACATTTTCTCCGGGGGTGACAATGGCAAGGGCATCATGGCCGTCTTCATGGTCGTGATTTTCCTGTTTGTCGGCATCATCGAGGTGATCTCGATCACGTTCCGTCCGGTGTCGCTCAGCTTCCGTCTCTACGGAAATATTTTCGCCGGTGAAAATATTCTGGAGTCGATGATGACGCTGGTGCCCTGGCTGGGCTGGATATTGCCGCTGCCGTTCTATTTTCTCGAATTGCTCGTGGGTCTGGTGCAGGCGCTGGTTTTTGCGCTGCTCACTTCGGTGTTCACGGCTTTGATGGCTGGCCATACTGAAGAGGGGCACGGCCACGAGAAAGCGCACGGAGCACACGCTCATTAAGATTTCGTTCGTCGGACCGTGGGCAAACTGCGGGGGCGAACGAGAAAACACGAAAGGTAACAATATGATGCCCATCTTGGCAGAAATGACGGGAAGTCTGCACATCGGTCTCGCCGCCGTTGGTTCGGCGATCGGTGTGGGAATCATTGGCATGAAGGCCGCCGAAGCAACCGGACGCAATCCGGGCGCAGCGGGTGCCATCCGTAACCAGGCGATCATCTTCGCCGCGTTGGCGGAAGGCGTGGTGTTCTTCGCCATCTTCCTGGCTGGTAAGTAATATTGCGGGCGCGGGGCTTCGGCTCCGCGCCCTCAAGCTTTTCGAAGACTTTAGACTATGAATTTGTTCGTCATTCTTGCTGCTGCGGCTCCGGAAGCTGCGACGGGAAATCCGATCACGGATATCGCACATCAATTCGGCGTCACGTGGCAGTTGTTGATCTCGCAGATCGTCCTGTTCGTGATCGTGGCGCTGGCGCTGAAGAAATTCGCCTATGGCCCGATCCTGAAAGTTTTGGAAGAGCGCCGCCAGCGCATCGCCGAGAGTCTGGCGAACGCCGAGAAGATCAAGAAGGAACTCGCCAACGCGCAGGTGAAGTCGCAGGAGATTCTCAATCAGGCCAGCGTGCAATCGAACAAGATGATCGAGGAAGCGCGCGCCGCCGCCGCGAAGGTGCAGGAAATCGAAACGCAAAAGGCGATTGCGACGGCGAACCAGATCGTCGCCAAGGCCAAGGAAGCCAGTGAAGCCGAACTCGTCCGCATGAAGTCCGAACTCCGCAAGGAACTCGTCCGCCTCGTCGCGGAGACGACGGCGAAAGTCAGCGGCAAGATTCTCACGCTGGAAGACCAGAAGCGCCTCGCTGAAGAGACGACGAAACAAATTGCAGCATGATGTGGACGGTGTCGCGCTGCGACACCTGCGGTCCCAGTGTGGCCGCTTCCACCACGACACGATGAAGATTTCAAAACAAAGCCGCCGCGAAGCCAAAGACCTCTTCCGCGCCACTCAAGTGAATGGCTTGATGGATGAGAACAAGGTGCGTCAGGTGGTGGACGAGATGATCCGTGTGAAACCCCGCGGTTTCCAGGCCACGCTCTCGCACTTTCAGCGCCTGGTGAAACTGGATCTGGAGCGGCGTAACGCCCGCATCGAGAGCGTCATCGCACTCGATGACGCGCAGCAGGGCAACGTGAAGTCAGTCCTGACACGCCGCTATGGCGCGGGGCTGAATTTTTCGTTTGTGCAAAACCCGGCGCTGATTGGCGGCATGAGGATCAAAGTCGGCAGCGATGTTTTTGACGGCAGCATTCAGTCGCGCCTGGCGCAACTGCAGGAAGTTTAACGAGTTTCTATGAGCACACTATTGCAAGAGATCGAATCGAAGATTTCTGGCGTGAAGACCGATGTCTCGCGCCAAAACGTCGGCATCGTCCGCGAAATTTCGGACGGCGTGGCCAAGATCGAGGGCCTCACCGACGTGATGCTGAACGAGATGATTGACTTCGGCAACGGCGTCATCGGCATCGCGCTGAACCTCGAAGAGACCGAAGTCGGCGCGATCGTGCTCGGCGATTTTCTCCAGATCAAGGAGGGCGTTGAAGTGCGCACCACCGGCAAGCTGCTTTCCGTTCCGGTCGGCAAAGGACTGCTCGGTCGCGTCGTGGATACGCTCGGTGAGCCTGTTGATGGCAAGGGTCCGATCAAGTCGGATGTGGCGTATCCCGTCGAGAAGATCGCGCCCGGCATCGTGAAACGTAAATCGGTGAGCCAGCCCTTGCAGACGGGCATCATGGCGATCGACGCGATGATCCCGATCGGCCGCGGTCAACGTGAGTTGATCATCGGCGATCGTTCCACTGGCAAGACCACGATCGGTGTGGACGCGATGATCAATCAGTCGCGCATGAACAAGGTCGGGCGCGCATCGGGCGACAAGGATTTCCGCCCCGTTTACAGCATCTACGTCGCAGTCGGTCAGAAGCAGTCGAACATTGCCCGCGTGATTGCGGAATTGGAAAAGGCGGGCGCGATGGAAGATTCCATTGTGGTGGCTGCTGGTGCTGATTCACCCGCTGCTGCGCAGTATCTCGCGCCGTTTTCCGGTGCAGCCATGGGCGAGTGGTTCATGGACAACGGCATGGACGCTTTGATCATTTACGACGATCTCTCCAAGCAAGCCGTGGCTTACCGCCAGGTGTCACTGGTGCTGAAGCGTCCGTCGGGTCGCGAGGCGTATCCCGGCGACGTGTTTTATCTGCACAGCCGCTTGCTCGAACGCAGCGCGCGTGTGAACGAAATGAACGGCAACGGCTCGTTGACCGCGTTGCCGATCATCGAGACGCAGGCGGGCGATGTGTCGGCATACATTCCGACGAACGTGATCTCGATCACGGATGGCCAGATTTATCTGGAAACCGATTTGTTCTATCAGGGCGTGCGCCCGGCGATCTCGGTCGGTCTCTCCGTCTCTCGCGTCGGTTCCGCAGCGCAGGTCAAGGCGATGAAGCAGGTGGCCGGCACGATCAAGCTCGACCTCGCGCAGTATCGCGAACTCGCTGCGTTTGCGCAGTTCGGCTCCGATCTCGATGCGAAGACGCAGGGGACGTTGGAGCGTGGCAAGCGCATCGTGGAACTGTTCAAGCAGATTCAATACAACCCGATGCCCGTGGAAGTTCAGGCGGCGATTCTGTGGACGATGCAGAACGCGCTTCTCGACGACGTGCCGGTGGAGAAGGTCAAAGATTTCCAGACGAAGCTCACGGACTTTCTGTCGAGCCGCAAAGGCCCGCTGATGGAAAAGATTCGGATCGAGAAGGCGTTCAGTGACGCGCTCGCGGCGGAACTGAAGGCTGCCGTGACCGAGTTTAAGCAGACGTATCGGTGAGGAACTTGAGATCGCGTCTGCGATCTCAAATGAAACGACGACATGTATATGGCCAACGAACCGGCAACGGCGCCAATCGAAAGGATGGATTCCAAAATTCATCTCATTCGTGGACAGCGCGTCATGTTGGATTCGGATTTGGCGGCCATCTATGGGGTCATGACCAGCGCGTTGAACCAGGCGGTGAAGCGCAATGCAACGCGATTTCCGACCGACTTCGGCTTCCAACTGACGCCAGAGGAGTTCAAATCTTTGATGTCACAAATTGTGATATCAAAGAAAGGGCGTGGCGGGCGGCGCAAGTTGCCTTGGGTGTTTACCGAACACGGCGCGATGATGTTGGCCGCTGTCCTGAACAGCCAACGAGCGGTGGATATGAGCGTGTTCGTCGTCCGCGCATTTGTTCAAATGCGCGAGATTCTGTCCAGCAACCGCCAGCTTGCAGCCAAGCTCGACGAACTGGAGAAACGCGTCGGGGGGCACGACAAAGTGATCGCGCAATTGGTTGCTGCGGTTCGTCAATTGATCGAAGCGCCCACGGACGACAAGCCTAAGCGCGAGATTGGCTTTCACATTCGCGAGCAAGGGTTGCCGTATCGAATTTCACGGAAGAATTAGCAATGCCATCCACACGCGACATTCGCCGACGCATCAAGTCGGTAAAAAACACGGCGCAGATCACGAAGGCCATGCAGATGGTCGCGTCGTCAAAGATGCGCAAGGCCCAACTGGCCGCGCTCGCGGGTCGGCCTTATGCGACGTTGATGAACAACGTGCTCGCTGCGGTGACGCAAGGCACCGGAGATTTTGCCGATCCGCTGATCGAGAAGCGCGCCGCTCGCAAGCGCGCGGTTATTGTCGTCAGCACGGACAAAGGATTGTGCGGAGCATTGAACTCGAATCTTCTCCGCGAGGCCGCCAAGTTCGAGAAGGACTCGACGATTTACATTTGCGCGGGACGCAAAGCAGGCCAGTTCATCTCGCGCACGAAGCGGCAGCTTGCCGCGGAGTTCAGCTATAAGGACGCGCCGCTGTTCGCCGAAGCCCGCGCCATTTCAAAGTTTGCCCAGGACATGTTCACGAAGGGCGAAGTGGATGAAGTCGTGGTGGTCTACACGAACTTTATCAACACGCTGACCCAAAAACCCGAGACGCGCACGCTGCTCCCGATCGGAGACATCAAGGCGCTCGAAGGGGGCGTGGATGGAGAGGGCTACGACACCGAGCTTGTTAGAAACGGCACTGAGTATTTGTTTGAACCGAGTCCAGCCGCCGTGCTGGGTGGTTTGCTGCCGCATTACGTGAATTTTCAGGTCTTCCAGTTTTTGCTCGAAGCCAAAGCTTCCGAACATAGCGCGCGCATGGTGGCGATGAAGAGCGCGACCGACAACGCCAAGCAAATCATCAAGGATCTGACGCTCGAGTACAACAAGCTGCGCCAGGCGAACATCACGAAAGAACTTTTGGAAATCACCACCGCCCAGATGGCGATGGGCTAATTCTCAATCCCATGAACAAAGGCAAAATCGTTCAAATCATCGGTCCGGTCGTGGACATCGAGTTCCCGGGCGAACTCCCCGCGATCTTCAACGCGCTGACTGTGGAGTATGACCTCCCCGGCCAGGGTCGCACCAAGCTCACGTTCGAAGTGCAACAGCACCTCGGCGACAATTGGGTGCGCGCCATCGCCATGAGCACGACCGAAGGTCTCAAGCGCGGCATGGAGATCACCGACATGGGCAAACCGATTTGCATGCCCGTCGGTGAAGCGGTCATGGGCCGCGTGTTCAATGTCACCGGCGACGCCGTGGACGAACAAGGCCCGGTCGCCGCCGACAAGTATAATTCGATCCACCGCAGCGCACCTCCGCTCGTGGATCAATCGACCAATCCTCAGATTCTGACCACCGGCATCAAGGTCATCGACCTCATCTGCCCGTTCTTGAAGGGTGGCAAAGTCGGCGCGTTCGGCGGCGCCGGTGTCGGCAAGACCGTCGTCATCATGGAATTGATCAACAACATCGCGAAGCTGCACGGCGGCGTCTCGATGTTCGCGGGCGTCGGCGAACGCACGCGCGAAGGCAACGATCTCTACAACGAAATGATCGAGGCCGGCGTCATCAAAGTTGAACTGGACGAGAAGGGCCATCCGAAGAAAGGGCCCAATGGCCTCCCGATCATCAAGCCGGGCTCACGCATCGGACTTGTTTACGGCCAGATGAACGAACCTCCGGGCGCGCGTCTGCGTGTGGCACTGTCGGCGCTCGCCGTGACGGAATATTTCCGCGACGAAAAGAATCAGGACGTGCTCCTGTTCGTGGACAACATCTTCCGCTTCTCGCAAGCGGGTTCTGAAGTGTCCGCGCTCCTCGGGCGCACACCGAGCGCCGTCGGTTACCAGCCGACGCTCGCTGCTGAGATGGGCAACCTCCAGGAACGCATCACCTCGACGAAGAAAGGTTCCATCACGAGCTTCCAGGCTGTTTACGTGCCTGCGGACGATCTCACGGATCCGGCGCCTGCGACGACGTTTGCGCACTTGGATGCGACCATCGTTTTGGAACGCTCGATTGCCGAGTTGGGAATTTTTCCCGCAGTCGATCCGCTCGCGTCCAATTCGCGTGCGCTGTCACCGGATGTCGTTGGCGAAGAACACTACGGCGTGGCGCGTGGTGTGCAGAAGGTCTTGCAACGCTACAAGGACTTGCAGGACATCATCGCCATTCTCGGAATGGACGAGCTTTCGCCTGAAGACAAGACCACCGTTTTCCGTGCGCGCAAGATCCAGAAATTCCTCAGCCAGCCGTTCACGGTGGCGCAGGTGTTCACCGGTCGCGATGGCAAGCAGGTGCCGGTTGCCGAGACGGTCCGCGGCTTCAAGGAAATTCTTGAGGGCAAACACGACAACGTCGGCGAAAACGAGTTTTACATGAAGGGCGGCATCGACGAGATCAAGGAATGAATTCCCCTCTTAATCCCACTCTTACTTGTAATCTTAATCTCCGTTCTGGAGGAAGAGAGTAAGAGCAGGATTACGAATAAGATTACGAGAACATGGCCAGCACACTGAAATTGGAAATCGTGACGCCCGAAGGCGTGAGCTACTCCGAGGATGTGGAGATGGTGACGTTGCCCGGCTCCGAAGGTGAGCTGGGTGTTTACCCGAACCACATTCCGCTGCTCACACAAGTGGTGGCCGGTGAAGTTGCCGCGCGACGCAATGGCCGTGACGAATGGCTCGCCGTTGGCGATGGCTTTGTCGAGATCACCGGCGAACGCGTTGCGATCCTTACCGACATGGCGATGAAGGTCGAAAACATTGACGAGGCCAAGGCCGAGGAAGCCCGCAGGCGCGCCGAATCACGTCTCGCCGAAAAAATCGACGACACAGAAGCTGCACTCGTAAGCGCTTCTCTTGCGCACTCGATTGCCCAGTTGAAAGTAAAGCGCCGAAAGCCGTAACAAGCGGCAAATGGATTACAGAGCCGCGGGTCTGCCCGCGGCTTTTTTATTTTCGACAAGCTTTCAGTTCGCTACATCGGGGCAATGGCGGGGCTCGTTACGTTGTCGCAAATGGTTCGGGTGCTGGTTGCTGCCATTGAACAGCCGCCTTCAAGCGGCGTGCGCGTCTTGGAAGTTCCCCAGATTCGCGGCGCCAGGATTTAGTCCAAGCCGTATTTCTCGATCCACGATTGCGGCAGTGTTCCGAAACTCAGCAACCAATCGTTGAACCGCTGCAAACTCCAGCCGCGGCCTTCCATGAGGCGTCGACGCAATCGCTCATTCTCGAGCCGACCGAGCCAATAACTCATCGGAACCGATGCCGAGCCTGTGTACCAGTTCACGTCCGCCTCGGCGCGAGAGCGTGTGAATCCGAGATGTCGTTGCATGTGTTTCACCGCGACGTCGTAAGAGTAGCGGCCCATTTGGAGACGCAGGTCCACGAGAATGCGATGCGCTCGCCAGAGCGCATCGTGAAGCTGCTGCACGCGCAGCCACGGCGAACGATCAATTTTCAGATCGACCATCATTTGCTCGCACCAAAGCGTCCAGCCTTCGTAGAAGACGGCGTGGGCAAAGAGGCGGCGCCATTTGCGTGGATGCTGGTTCGCCGTCACGAACTGCAAGTGATGACCGGGATACGCTTCATGCGCGCATGTGAGCGACAAGCCGAAGTGCTGCTGACGTTCCGCGCGTTTCTCAGCGTCGGTCTTTTTTGTCACGCTCAAATCATTAACCCAGAAAACGCCGCGTTGTTTCTTCTCGAAAGCTCCTGGTTGCGAGTATGCCGCAGTGGGAAACAGATGCCGCATGAACTCTGGCACAGGACGCACATCAAGCGACTCGCTTTTCGGAAATGTCACGGCCTTTGCAGCGCGAAACGAATCGGCGACGCGAGTGGTCTCTCGTTGATAAACCTCGAGCAGGTTTTCGCCAGGATCCCAGGCGTGGCGTGCCTCCTCGATGATTTGTTCCGGCTTCGCGCTCTTGCCAAACTTGCTGCACGCGTCGCTGAGCAACAGTTTGATGCGCTCCACTTCGCCGAGCGCGAGTGACTCGACTTCCCCCAGCGTGTAATCGAGCCCCAATTGGTCCCGCACCCGGCGCTGCATGGCGCTGGCCCCGATGGCAAATGAGTTGAGCGGAGCCAATCGCCGCGCGCTCACGTCCTTCGCATATTTCGCGACGGACGACTTCGCTGAATCGATCAGCGCATCGTCGTCTTTCGGTGCGCTGTTCTTCTTGAGAAATTCTGTGATGGCACTGAACAGCGAAGCCGCTCCAGCCACCGACTGCTCCATGATGTTTCGCCATACGCGTTCGGGATGATCGATCAACGCCGCCGCTTCGTTCAGGTAACGAGGTGTGTCGCGCAGCAATCCACGCAGGTTTGCCGCGGCGCGCTTGGGCTGATCATCCCCGCGCTGCAACTCGTGGAGGAAACTGCCGAACAATGTGTCGACTGCACTGGGATCCAACGCGTGGCGGCCGCGCGCGAACTCTTCCGATTCGCGCAACAACTGTGCGCGAAAGCCGAGGCGATCGAGTTGCTGATCATTCGTCAGTAATCGCGGCGAGATCGCATCAAGCGCCGCCAGCGCCTTTTGCCGTCGCCGCTCCCATCGCTGTTCGTGGCGCAGATGCGTGACGCCAAGTTTTCCCTCGCCGTCGCGAAGCCCGGCGAAAGTCGCGGCGAGCGGATGCTCCGCAAGGAACAGCTCGAAATACTCATCCAGCAAACCATCAAATCGCGACCGGTCCGACTTCATGCGCGCAAGCAAGCCACGCAGCGCATCCAGGTGCAAGTTGGCGATGTGATGGAGCGTCTCATCGATTTTCCACATTTCACTTCTTCGCCTTGAAAGGTTGGCGCATCTTTTCGCCGCGATGGAATTGCTGCGGGAAGATTTGATTCTCCAACACGTGCGCAACGCGCTCGCCGAAGATGTCGGCACGGGCGACGTCACGACGGTCGCGACCATTCCTGAAAGTGCTACCTCCACCGCGCACATGATGGCTCGTGAGCCGATGTGCGTTGCTGGACTGGCGCTCGCGGCCGCGGCTTTTCGAGAACTCTCGGCGGACATCGCATTCGTGTTCGATGTCTGCGATGGCGGGCGCGTTGCTGCCGGGGCCAAATTGATGACGGTGTCGGGTTCCACGCGTGCGATTCTTACCGCTGAGCGCGTGGCTCTGAATTTTGTGCAGCGACTTTCCGGCGTCGCCACGCTGACCTCTCAATTCGTGGATGCGATTAAGGGGACACGCGCGCGAATTCTCGATACGCGCAAGACGACACCCGGTTGGCGCCATCTCGAAAAGTACGCCGTCGCTTGCGGCGGCGGACAGAATCATCGCTTCGGTCTTTGGGACATGGTCCTGATCAAGGACAATCACCTCGCCGCACTCCGCAATGCGAAGCCCAACTCCATCGCCGCCGCGGTGCAGCGGACGCGCAAGCACGCCCCGCAACTCAAGGTCGAAGTCGAGGCCGACACGCTTGAACAAGTGGCGCAGGCGGTCGAAGCCGGCGCAGACATCGTGTTGCTCGACAACATGCGCCTCGATCAACTGCGCCCCGCGGTCGAACTCGTGAAGGGACGCGCGAAGGTCGAAGCGAGCGGCGGTGTGAATCTTGCCACCGTACGGGGCATTGCGGAGACGGGAGTGGACTTCATCTCGGTGGGTGCCATCACGCACTCGGCGCGCGCCGTCGACATTGGTTTGGACTTCGACTGATTGCTCATGACACCAGACGCACAGATTCTTCGCCGCTTGCGGCAGCGCGATTCCGTGACTGCCAGCGACTTTGCGCGCGCCATCAACCTGAGCGAGCGGGAATTGCTTGCCCGCATTGCTGAGCTCCGCTCGCTGGGATACGAAATCGCCAGCACGCCGCACCAGGGATTCCGGCTGGTCAGCTCGCCTGACCTGCTTCATGCGGATGATCTGCTTTCCCGGCTTGGGGACAATTCCGTGATCGGACGCGATATTCGGGTGTTCAGCGAAACAACTTCCACGAACGACATCGCCGAGAAACTTGCGCGTGACGGTGTTCGCGAGGGCATGGTGATCTTCGCCGAGTCGCAGACGAAAGGCCGCGGTCGCATGGGCCGTCGCTGGATTTCTCCGCCGGGCAAAGGTCTGTGGTTCTCCGTGCTTGTGCGGCCGAAATTGTCGCCGCAAGCGGCGACGCAGTTGACCGTCATTGGGTCCACGGCGGTCGCACGGGCGATTCGCGAGCAAACCGCGCTGACGCCACAGATCAAATGGCCGAACGACATCCTGATCGGTGGCAAAAAGGTGGTCGGCATCCTGACGGAGATGAGCGCGGAGCTGGATCGCGTTCGTCATGTGACCCTCGGAATTGGCGTCGACGTCAACGTGATGGAGTTTCCGATTGAGTTGAGTGAGATAGCGACGTCTCTCGCCATCGAAGCGGGTCGAGAGATTGATCGAGCTGCACTGGCAGCGTCGATTTTGCGCGAACTCGACGTCGACTACGCGCGCATTTGCGCGAATCAGTTCGCCAGCGTCGCCGAGGAATGGGAGCAGCAATGCATCACGCTCGGACGGCGGGTTCGCATTCACGAAGGTGATCGCACGCTCACCGGTCGCGCCGAATCGCTCGCGCCGGATGGAGCATTATTGTTGCGCACCGATCACGGCCATCTCGAGCGAATCATCGGCGGTGACGTGCTGATCGAGAGCGCGTGATGCGCAGTTTGCTTTGAACACGCCATCCTCGCCGCGTATAACCGCGCGCGTGCCCGGTCTTACGACAGATTCACTGAGTGCCACGACGCGTTATTGCGCCGTCTATGGATATCCCGTGAAACATTCCGCGTCGCCGGCGATGCAGAACGCCGGGATTGCCGCGCTCGGTCTTGACTGGCGCTATCTCGCGTTCCCCGTGCATCCGGATCAATTGCGTGAAGCCATCGCGGGCGCGAAAGCGATGAAGTTCGTTGGCCTGAATCTCACCGTGCCGCACAAGCTGCTGGCCGTGAACATGGTCGATGTGCTGGAAGAATCCGCGCGCACGTGGGGCGCGGTGAACACAATTCGTTTCGAAGCGAAGGATGGGCGCGGCGAATGGAAACCGGTCGGCACGTTCGAAGAAATTCCCAACGAACTGCGCAGCGTGGGGTTTAACACGGACGCTGACGCGATCACGCGTTCGATTCGTGAAGACCTCGCGTTCGAGTTAAGCGGCGCGCGCGTGTTGCTGCTCGGGGCCGGTGGGGCAGGGCGGGTGGCAGCGTTAAAGTTGGCTGAACAAAACGTCGCGGAATTGTTTCTCGTGAATCGCACTGCGAGCAAAGCGGAAGCGATCGCAGTGGAGATCCGCCAGCGCTTTCCGTCCGTTCGCGTGAGCGTTGGTTATCCCGATCAGAACGTGGATCTCACGGTCAATGCCACGTCGCTTGGCTTAAAGGAAAGCGATCCATTGCCGCTGGAGACAGGGCGCTTCAGCTTGAGTCGCTGCGGCGCGGTGTACGACATGATTTATCGACCGGCGGAAACTCCGCTCTTGAAAGCTGCGAAAGCCGCGGGCTGCCGCGCCGCGAATGGCATCGGCATGTTGCTCTATCAAGGCGCTGCGGCGCTCGAAATCTGGAGCGGCAAGCCCTCGCCCGTCGATGTGATGCGCCGCGCACTGGAAAAGAATGTCTATGGCAGTTGAAGCAGCGGCGATGTTTGATCCGGAGATTTGGGCGAAGGTGCCGTTCCACTTCTGGTCGGTGGTGGTGTTCGTGTTCGGAACGCTCGTGGGCAGTTTTCTCAACGTCTGCATCTACCGCATGCCGATCGGGAAGAGCGTTGTGACGCCCGCGTCGCATTGTCCTTATTGCGGCTACGCGATTCCATTTTATCTCAATATCCCGCTCGTCACATGGCTCATGCTGCGCGGCAAGTGCGCCAACTGCAACGCGCCCATCTCGATCCGCTACTTTCTCGTGGAGCTGCTCACCGGATTGATGTTCCTCGCTTGCTGGCTTGCCTATGGCGGGAATTCGGCGGCGCTCGCGCTGGTTTATTGTCTCGTCATGGCGGGCCTGATCGTCGCGACGTTCATCGACATCGAGCACTTCATCATTCCTGACGCGATCACGTTCGGCGGGATGGCGGCTGGGTTTGTGTGTTCGGCGTTGGTTCCCGCATTGCATCTGACGACGAAGGTGACCGACAGCTTGCGTGCCAGCTTCATCGGAATTCTCATTGGAGGTCTGGTGGTTCAATCCGTGCGCCTCGCTGGGAAACTCGCGTTTGGTCGCGTCAAGATCGCGCTCGCCGGCGAGACGAAAGTCGTCTTCACCGAAACCGCGCTTGTGCTGCCTGACCGCGAAGTGAAGTACGAAGACATGTTCTCGAAGAACACGGATGCGATCCGGTTCCACGCACGCCGGCTCGAACTCATCGATCGTTGCTTCGTCGATGTGCCGGTGTCGCTCAGTCCGATCAAGCTGCGCGTGGGCGATGAGGAATTCGATCCCGAGTTAATGCCTTACATGGAAGCGCTCACGACGAAGATGGTGTTGCCGCGCGAGGCCATGGGGTTTGGGGACGTCACCTTCATGGGTGCGATCGGCGCATTCCTCGGGTGGAAGGCGACGCTCTTCTCGCTGATGTCAGCGTCCTTGATCGGCACCATTGTGGCGGGCGCAATGATCCTGTTCGGCAAGCGCGATCGATCGGCACAAATTCCATTCGGACCGTACATTGCGGCGGGCGCTGTAATCTGGGTTTTCTGCGGCACGCCCATTGTGAACTGGCTTCTGAATCGCTGATGACAAGGCAACAGCTAGTCATCGGCGTCATCATTTGGCTGACAATTGCCGGGCTGGGTTTCCGATGGATCACGCGCCCATTTGTGTGGTCAAACGCGCCGCTGCTTGGCGGCGTGCGCTCGCTTGAATCGGCGCGACGTGAATTCCCCATGCACGTCGCCAAGTTCAATACCGACCGGCCCATCCTCTTACGAGGCGGATTGTTCGACGATGAGATCGATCCCGATGAAGAAGCGGTGCGCGACTGGACCTTTCGCGAAACGCGCAATCGTTTCTTCATCGGCTTTGGACTTTGGATGGCGAGCGGGTGGTTCATTCATTGGTTCCTCGGACGCGTCGTGCGCGGTCAGAAGGATTACACATGATTGCCAACACGGCCTCTTTCTCGCACGTTCAACGGCGATGAAATTCTTTTCGTTCGTCCTGGTCGGTTCGCTCGCCCTGCTTGCCGCGTGCAATCAAAGCCAGCCCTCGGCCGCGCCGCCGTCAGCGTCCGCGCCAACTCCCGAGTTGCCGTATCTCACCAACGCACAACCGCGTTTGCAGACGATCAAGCTCTTCGTCGGCGCCCAGACTCTCGTGACCGAACTGGCGATGACTCCGCAGCAATTGGCCACCGGCATGATGTGGCGAACGAACATGCCCGACGGCGAGGCGATGCTCTTCGTGTTCAGCGTGCCGCATCGCACGTCGTTCTATATGAGGAACACGAAGGTGCCGCTCTCCGCCGCCTACATTGATCCCGAAGGTGTAATCCAGGAAATTCACGACCTGCATCCGCTGAAGGAGGAACCCGTCGAAGCAACGAGTGACAATATTCAATTCGTTCTGGAAGTGCCGCAGGGCTGGTTCAAGCGTCACAACATTTCCACTGGCGCACTGGTGCGCACTCAATTCGGCGACATGAAGCGATCGTTCACATTCAAGCCTGGGCGATGAAACCGACAGACGTTCGCGTCGTTGCCACGCGGCTCTACTTTCTCCCTGTTCAAACGCGCGTGCCGCTGAAGTTCGGCACCGAGACGCTCACATCGGTCACCTGTGCGCGTGCATGCGTCACGGTCGAAGACGCGAGGGGAAAGCGCGCGGAAGGCTGGGGCGAAACGCCGCTCAGCGTGCAATGGGTTTGGCCGAGCAATCTTCCCTACGCGCTACGTCATGGAAAGCTGAAGGAATTCACGATGCTGCTCGCGCGCGAATTGCCCCGGTTCGATGCGCGCGGACATGCGTTCGAGATTGGTTCCGACTTTCAGGAACATGAGTTGCCGAAGTTGCTCGCGACATTCAATGCGGGGGCGTCTGAACCGATGCCGCTGCTGGCGGGCCTGGTTTGCTTGTCGCTCTTCGATATCGCGGCGCATGATGCATTCGGCCAACTGCACGCGCAGTCTGTTTACGACACCTACACGGGTGATTTCATGAGTCGAGACCTCAGCGTGTTTTTGGATGACGCGACCTTCACCGGAAAATTTCCCCGCCATATTCTCAACAGCGATCCGCCGCGCAAGTTGATCGCGTGGCATCTCGTGGGCGGACTCGATCCGCTCGACGCCTCGGAGCTGAGCGGAAACGAACCGCAGGACAACTATCCGGTGCTGCTCGAGGAGTGGATTCTTCGCGACGGTCTGAAATGTTTGAAGGTCAAGCTCCGCGGAAACGACGCGCGATGGGATTACGTGCGCCTGACTCGTGTCGGTGAAATCGCAGCGCGCAACAACGTGAGTTGGCTCACGGCGGACTTCAATTGCACCGTCACTGAACCCGCTTACGTGAACGCCATTCTTGATCGTGTGCAGCGGGATGCGCCGGACACGTTTGGGCGCTTGCTCTACGTCGAGCAGCCGTTCCCGTACGAACTGGAAGAGTTTCCGATCGACGTTCATTCCGTTTCACAGCGCAAGCCACTCTTCCTCGATGAGAGCGCGCACAACTGGCGGCTCGTGCGTCGCGGACGCGATCTGGGCTGGACCGGCGTGGCGCTCAAGACCTGCAAGACCCAGACCGGCGCATTGCTCAGTGCGTGTTGGGCGAAGGCGCACGGCATGCAACTCATGGTGCAGGACCTGACGAATCCGATGCTCGCGCAGATTCCGCACGTCATGCTTGCCGCTCACGCCGGCACGATCGCGGGAGTGGAAACGAATGCGATGCAGTTTTATCCGGACGCTTCGAGTGCGGAGGCGGCGGTGCATCCTGGATTGTATCAGCGTCGCGATGGCGAAGTGGATTGGTCCACGGTGAGTGGCAACGGATTTGGCTATCGGCTTGCGGAAATGGATCGTGAGCTTCCGCCGGCCGCAGCGGGGTTTGGCGGTTAACCACGAAGGGCGCATCCTCGGCCCGATGCCCGTCGTAGCGAACGCCGTTGTGTTCAACACGCCGGAGACGGATGCGAGCGTATCGGCGCTCCAGATTTTCCCGCGCGACAATGCGTGGAACGAAGACATCTCGCGGCGACCTGTGCTGGGCAATTCCGCCCCGATGCTCGCGATGATTAACGCCGAGTTGTTCGCGATCGGCGCGAACCGCACGAACCTCCACGCGTTTCAGGAAATGAACTTCGTTCTCGTGCCAGGCAATCAGCCGCTCGTGCCCATCACATTCAATCTGTACGGAAATGAGTCCGATCCCAGCCCGTATCCGATTGCAACGAACATGCCGATTGAAGGCTGGCCGTCGCAGACGGGAAGCCTCTCGCTCTACAATTGGCAGCGCGACGTGAACAACGCGGGCGGCGATCGTCACTCGATCGTCATTCAGCCGGGCGCCGGGTTCATTTGGGAAACATGGATGGCCAGGCTGCTGGTGAACGCCAGTGCGAGCAACTGGTCGGCGGCCAACGGCGCGAAGTTCAACATCAACAGCAACACGCTACGTCGTGCCGGCTGGACTTCTGCGGATGCCGCGGGTCTTTCGATGCTTGGCGGATTGGTGCGCTACGACGAATGCCCGCGATGGGACAACGCTTGCGGCTGCGGGCAAACTTTGTTCCGCCGATGTGATTCGCATCTCAACTGAACCCATCGGCACGAACGTGTTGCTGCGCTGGAATGGCGGCGCGCCGCCTTACCAACTCGAAGGCGCGCCCACTCTGCCGTTCACCAACTGGAATTCGCTCGGTACTTTCACCTCCAACAGCGCGTCTGTGTCGCTTCAGAGCAACGCGATGTTCTTTCGGATCCGCGGTTCGTAACAGATCGATCGAAGAGCCGCGTTTCTCGAGCGTCGATTCAGGATGCTCAAGCCTTCTTTCCTTTGTGGGTTCGTCATGTCGAGTTGCATTGCGGGGACTTTGCCGACGGAAGGGATCGCCTCGCGTTATCCAGGCGACGCCGGGATCGAACGCGATTCAGCAGTGATTTTCGCCGAGAATTTCGAGGAGCCTTCGCTCGATGAGTTGTGGAAGCGTTGGGAAACCGTGACGGACAAGCCGGGCATGACGTTCTCCAGCGATGTGCCCGTTGGGAGTGCGAGTAAACATTCGTTGATCATGGAGCGCACGCGTGGCTCGGGCGTGCATCTTTATAGACGATTGAAAAATGCGCGTGGCGGATGGGGCTACGATCGTGTCTTCGCGCGCTACTACGTGAAGTTCGATCCGGACTGCGGCGAGATTCATCACTTCGGCCCGACACTCGGCGGGAACAATCCGGCGACGCCGTGGCCCTCGGTGAAGGCGGGTTTTCCGACTGATGGCGCTAAGTCATTTTGGGTCGGCATCGAGCCGTTCGGCAAATCGTGGACGTGGGATTATTACACTTACTGGAGCGAGATGCGCGGCAGTCCGCCGCGCGGACAGACCTGGGGCAACAGCTTCATTCGCGATTCATCGCTCAAGGTGGAGAAGGGGAAATGGATTTGTGTCGAACAAATGGTTCAGATGAATGACGTCGGCAAATCCAACGGCGAGCAGGCGCTCTGGATCGACGGCAAACTTGTGAGTCACCTCGGCGAAGGCTTCCCGCGCGGATTGTGGACTTACGACAAGTTCACGCCCGGCAAAGGCGGCGACGGGATTCGTTGGAACAAGGAGAAAGGCGTGCCAGACCGTTTTAAGGTTCCGGAAGGCGGCGCGCCGTTTGAAGGCTTTCGCTGGCGCACCGTGCCCGAGTTAAACGTGAACTGCGTCTGGCTTTACATCTACACCGAGAAGCCGGAGGGCCATCACATCAAGGTTTGGTACGACAACGTGGTGCTCGCGACGAATTACATCGGGCCGACCCGCGCAAAATGATGATGGGCAACTCGCAGTTGTGCGCACCCACAAGTTCGCTTACTGGTTCGCACCGTGATGAGAACAACGCGCAACGGCCCACCGTCTCCGGAAGAGTTCCAACGTCACCTTGCGGAGTTCATGCGAAAGCAATTCCCAAGCGTGACGAATCCCGCATTCGCTTCGGACACGGGTGATTCTGTTGATGCGCCGCCAACTGGTGGGAGCACCGATGAATTCCAATTCACTCACAAGCCGCGCGACGTGAAGTCGCATCTCGATCGCTACGTGATCAAGCAGGATGAGGCGAAGAAGGTGCTGAGTGTCGCGTTGTGCGATCACTACAATCATGTGCGGTTTTCGCGCGATGGGAAGGCGACGCCCAATTACGCGAAGCAAAACATCATCCTCATCGGGCCGACGGGCGTTGGAAAAACTTACCTGATCCGCAGCGTCGCCGACTTGATCGGTGTGCCGTTTGTGAAGGGCGACGCCACGAAATTCTCCGAGACCGGTTACGTCGGTGGTGATGTGGAAGACCTCGTGCGCGAGCTGGTGCGCCGCGCCGATGGCGATGTGGAGCGCGCGCAGTATGGAATCATCTACATCGACGAGATCGACAAGATCGCCAGCGCCTCGAACGTCAGCGGTGGTCGCGATGTGAGCGGGCGCGGCGTGCAGACGAATTTGCTGAAGCTCATGGAGGAGACGGAGGTCGCGGCGCGCGCGCCGAATGACATTGCCGGGCAAATCCAGGCGATGATGGATTTCCAACGCGGCAGCAACGCGAAGAAACAGCCGGCGACGATTAATACGAAGCACATCCTGTTCATCGTTAGCGGCGCGTTCGATGGCTTGCAGAAAATCGTCGCCCGGCGATTGCGCGAGTCGGTCATCGGCTTTTCAGCACAAGGTCGCGTGATTGCCGATGACGAAGTTTTGAAGGAAGCACAGACGCGCGACTTCATCGACTTCGGTTTTGAGCCTGAGTTCATTGGGCGCTTGCCAGTGCGCGTGCATTGTCACTCGCTGAACACGGATGACTTGTTTCACATCCTGAAGAACTCGGAGGGTAGCATCATTCGCCAGTACGAGCAGGACTTTGCGGCGTACGGAATCGAGGTGTTGTTTCGCGATGATGGATTGAAACGCATCGCCGATCTGGCGGCGGAGGAGAAAACTGGGGCGCGCGGTTTGATGACGGTGTGTGAACGCGTGTTCCGCGATTTCAAATTCGAGCTGCCATCCACCGTGGTGAAGCAGATCGTCGTGTCGCGCGAACTGGTGGACAATCCGACCAGTGCGCTGAAGTCCTTGCTCGCCGAGCAGGCAAAGCAGGAGCGCGCCGTGATGAAGCACGTCGTGGATGAGTTTGCGCAACGGTTCCAGGACAGCTTTGGCGTGATGCTGAAGTTCAGCGATGAAGCGGCGGAACGCCTGGTGACGCTCGCGATTGAACAGAACAAAACCGTGCGCGATTTATGCGCCGAGAAGTTCAAGGATTTCCAGTTTGGCTTGAAGCTCGTCTCTCAGAACACGGGGCAGACGGAGTTCGCGATCGATGCGACGGTCGTCGAAGCGCCGGACAAAGCGCTTAGCGATTGGGTCGTGGCAAGCTATCGACAGTAAAGAAAAAGGCAGCGAGGTGACTCGCTGCCTTCGTAAACGATCCTACAATTATTTCGCCTGGGGCGTGGCGTCGCCAGCTTCGAGGCCGAGTGCCCACTTGATGCCGCCAAGGATGTGTTTCTGGTAAGCCGCTGCGATTTCCTTCGAGTTTTTACGATCCTTCCATTCCGTGTCCCAAACGTCTTCGCGATGGCCGAGCGAGGTGTAGAACACTTTGCCGCTGCCGAAATTCTTGCACCATGACATGGCGTAATGGCCGGGCTCCTTGGTGTTGGGATGCGCGTCCATCGAGAGCAGCTCGTGGACAGTTGCCGGGTCGTAGCTCTTGATGATGTAGATCTCGTCGAAGACTTTGAACTTGTCGCCGAGGTGCTTCGTGGCGGGATGGTTCTTGTCGCGCACGGGCACATCGACTTCGACTTGGGCCTGATGCGTTTGGAATTCGCCACCAAGCATGTCGATGTAGGGCTTGTAGTTGTGGTACGTGTCGCAGCCCGAGTGCATGGCGATGAATCCGTGGCCGGCTTTCAACCAATCGAGGAATGCCTGGCGATCGGGCAGGGGAAGCTCGCCGGTCGTGTTGGCGAAGATCACCGCGTCGTAGTTCTTCAGATTTTCGGGGCTGAGCTTGGCCATGCTCGCTTTCATCTGGGCGTCGAATTCTTCCTTCGCGCTATTGGCTTTGGTTTCGTCGTACTTTGCGAGGTCGGCTTCGTATTTCTTGAGATCAGCCGCGAACTTGGCCTTCGCCTTGTCATCGGCGCTTTCAGCAAGAGCCCTGGGCTTTTGCGGCTTGTTTTGCAGCTTCGCTTCGGGCTGGCGGGCGTAATCAACGACCGTGAACGCGCCGCTTTCCTGTCCGAGCTGCGCGATAATTTTTTCCGCGGTCGGAATCGAACTGTGGCGGAAGCCGGTCGTCACGGAGACAACGAGAACTTTTTTCGGTTCGGCGGCAAGCACGGGCAGGGCGATGCCAGCCGCGATTAGTGAGAGGATGAGTTTCTTCCAAGGTGAGTCTGTTTTCATGTTTCGTCTGTTGCTTAGTGCAGACGGTTTTGGGGCGGGCGCATTCATTTGGCAAGCGTGGAGGAGAAATGTGCTGCCGACATCTTGCCGGGCCGAGGCCGAGAAATAGAAACCAGTGGACCGCTCACATGTCGCGCCCAATCCCGGCAAAGTGCCGGCGGGCACGCTAGTCCAGCGGCAGGTAGACCGTGAACCGAGTTCCTTCGCCGAGGCGTGTCTGGACTCGAATCGCGCCGTTGACGCGGGTGACCAGGCGCTTCACGATCGAGAGACCAAGGCCGGTGCCCTTGCCGTCCACCTTCGTGGTGAATGATTCCGAAAAGAGGCGACGCATGTTCTGTTCGGGAATGCCCGGGCCAGTATCGCGCACTGTGACTGCGAGCAACGGAGCATTGTTTCGGAACGTGCCCGTATTTACGAACCGCTCTTCACTCGTCTCGTGAATCAGCGGAACGGGCTCGTTAACCACTTCGGCAAGAATCTGCACGCTGTGCGTCTCACCCGTGCATTGCAGCGCGTTCACGGTGAGATTGCGAATGACCTGGATGAAATCAGTTCCGTTGATTTGCACCGTCACGTCTTCGCCCAGCGGCGTGACGACGAGTTGATTGGTCTTCACCGCGGGATGGACACGCATCAACTCGTGCATGTCGGCGAGCGTTTGATTGACGGAGACGCGCATCATCTCGCCGGGATTGGCGCGGAGGAAACTGAGATAGCGCCGCGAGATGTCGATGCAGTTGGTGACCTGCTTCGTGATGCGCCGCAGGCGGTCCTTTACCATGTCGAGGTCCTGGCCTTCGATCTTCGTTTCATCGCCCATGCGTTGGTTGATGAGCTGAAGGAACCCGGAGATGATCGTCAGCGGACCGTTGATGTCGTGAATGATGCTCGCGTAAATCTCGCCGCGGGAACGGACCATTGCTTCTTCAACCTGCCTGTTCTGCAATTCGACGTCCTTGTTCTGCAATTCGGTCTGAAGCCGGCGCAGTTGCTCTCCATTCGCTTTCACCTCGGAGGACATACCGCGGCTTTCCATCGCGTTGGTTACCGCTGATCGGATCGTGGGGATGTCGAACGGCTTGTTGAGATAATCACATGCGCCGAGTCGCAACGCCTGGCGCACCGTGTCGATCGACTCGTAAGCCGTGAGCATGATGACTTCCATGGCGGGGTCGACCTTCTTCAGCTCCTGCAACGTTTCAATGCCCGACATGCCGACCATGCGGATATCGAGAATGGCGGCGTCGATCTTGTTCTGCTCGGCGAGTTCGATGGCTTGTTCGCCGTTCTCGGCGATGAGGAGGTTGTATTCCTTGCTGAAGACGACTTTCAGCGAATGGCGCGGACCGACTTCGTCGTCGACGATCAGTAATGTTCGTCTTCGTGGCGCCGAAATCGCATTCGGCGCATCAAACACAGGAGCAGCAGGGGCTAGCATAGTCGTTTTTATTCAATCGCACGCACGCATCACTCACCCGGAATTTCGGCGGATTAAATCGACTCGCCCCGGTGATTGCAAGGGAAGTTCCCCCGGCGTTAAAATCGGTAACCGAGCGATACGCTTATTCCGTGAGCTACAAAATCGTAGTGACCCGACACGCCGGCGCCGTGAACGGAATCGCTCACATCACGCCCCGGCCCCCAGGTGAACTGATACGTGAGATCCCAACTCACACGCGCGCGCTCTCCGCCAACACCGACGCTGAACACGTGCAAATCCTGGTCGGGCACAAGTGGATCAAATGAATCCGTGGGCACTGAATTCTGGAGCCACACGTAACCGGCACTCACATGCAAATCCGGTCCCCAGTAACGCGTGACGCCTGCTTCCACGGCCCAGCTTGATTCCCAATTCAGCGGCAGTGCCACGGGGCCGCCGACCTGCTGCTTGAGTTGCAAAGTGTTGATGTCGTTCCAATCGGTCCAATCCAGATCCACTTCCATGTTCCAGTTCGTGGTGGGCCGGAACGAGTAGCCGCCCACGATCACTTGCGGCAGCGGCAATTCCACCTCGGCATGCTGCAGCGGCAGCAGCGCAGGCGTGGTCATGCTGCGCCCATGCAAATTCATCGACGTGCCACTGCGATAGCTGATGCCAAACGAATGACGCGGCGTCGGTTGCCACAAAAGGCCTGCCACCGCGCCCCAATCAATGTCGTCTCCCTTGAAACGGAAATTGTCTCCCGGACTTCCGCCTGGCAGGCCGCGATTCAATTCCGTGCGGGCGTAGTTGAAGGTGGGGCCGGCGGCGATGGCGAGTTGCGGATTGATCTTGAACGACACGATGCCGCTCAGCGTGCTGTACTCGAGTTCGCCCTTGGTGGTGACATCGCGAAATGGTGTCGTGTCCGGCCACTCCATTTTCAGGCCGTACGGCAGGTAGTAGCCGGCGCCAAATGCGAAGCGCGAATTCTCCGGAGCATACGCGTAGAACATTCCGGGCAGCGGAATGAATTCATCCTTTGTCTCGAAACTGCCGCCGGGGGCGTCGGGATTAAAACCTGCGCGGACGCCGATCGTGTAAACGCCCGCGCGCATGTTGTGGCCCTGAAGCTGACTGATGCCCGCGGGATTGTAGTAAATCGCTGATGGATTGTCCGCCGTCGCCACGAATGCATCACCGCGGGCGGTCGCAAATGCATCGTGATCGAACAATCGAATCCCCAACGCCCCTGCGCCGGGAACAAGCGCCAGGGCGGAAGTCATGACCAAGAGTCGCTTCATCGTGTCTTACATCGGCACAGAGTTGATCACTCTAAAGATGTTTTGTGGGTAGATGGGTGTCACAAAATCAGTCGCTCGTGCCAATTGCGTTCCTGTGGGCGACAGGGATGACTTTCACACCTTGATGTGGCGGGAACGTTCAGGTGGCGGCCGCCGATCCGAGAAGGCGCGGCGTGCGTTCGCCCGTCGGCAGCCAGATGCGGAACGTGGTCCCCTTTCCCACGTGGCTCTCCAATTCGATGCGCCCGCCGTGATCGCGAATGATGCGCTGCACGATCATCAATCCCAGGCCACTGCCCTTCTTCTTCGTGGTGTAAAACGGTTAGAAGATGCGAGTGAGCATTTCAGTCGGAATTCCGCCGCCGGTGTCCGCGATCACGAGCCACACGCCGTCTTGCGCGGGCTCGGTAATGAGTCTGAGGACGCCGCCGCGCGTCATCGCCTGCATCGCATTCTTGCAGAGATTCACCAGCACCTGGCCAATCTGCGCGGGGTCAACGGTTGCGATCGGCAACCGCTCGGAAAGTTTCTCCTCTACATCGATGCCGCGGTTTTCCAGCTCCGGACGAAGCAACTCCAATGTGTCCCGCACGATGTCGTTGAGCGATCCCGGCTGAAGCTGTGGCGCAGTCGGACGTATGGCGCCGAGGAATTGTGTGACGATGTAATCGAGCCGGTTGATTTCACCCTTGGCGACCGCGATGTAGCGCTCGAACTTCATCGAGATCTCCAGCGCCTCATCGGTCATCGGCGAACGTTTGCGTCCGCGCGCGGCGAGTTCCCGCATCTCGGGAACGATCTTGCGCAGCTTCTTGGCTTCGCGCTCGAGTAATTGCAGGTGAATGTTGAGCGCGTTGAGCGGGTTGCCGATTTCATGGGCCACGCTGGCAGCGAGCAGCGTCAACGCCTGCGTGCGTTCGCTTTCGACCGCCTCGGCGGTTTTCGCGCGTGTTTCCGTGGCGTCGTGAACGATGAGGGCGACACCGCTCGGCCCGCGCTTCGCTGAATCGAGCGGGGCCGCGTACACGTTCAGGAAACGTTGCCGCGGATAGTGAATTTCAAACTCATGTCGCGCCACGCGGGCGCCTCCATCGCGATCCATCGCCGCAATGTGTTCCCAATCCAGTTCCGGAAGAAATCTGCCGATCGATTGGCCCTCGGCGGATTGCGGCAATCCAATCAACCGCACCGCGGCGTCGTTGAAGTAAGCGATCCCTCCCTGCGCATCGATCACGAGCACGCCGTCTTCAATCGTGTTGAACAGCGTTTCGAGAAACGCGCGTTCACTCGCGAGCCGCTCGACAACAGTCTGCAATCCTTCCTTGTCGAGCCGCGGCAAACGGCCGAGCAGCTTGTCGAGAAAGTTCGACTTACTGGGCATGGGGAATTTTCAAAACCACTTCCGCTTCTTGAAATACAGCCAGGTCACGAGGGTCGATACCGCGGTCAATCCAAAGGCGAACGCATATCCATGTGCCCACTTTATCTCCGGCATGTGCTCGAAGTTCATTCCGTACCACGTGCCG
This sequence comes from Verrucomicrobiota bacterium, assembly GCA_038205745.1. Lineage (GTDB taxonomy): Bacteria > Verrucomicrobiota > Verrucomicrobiia > Limisphaerales > SIBH01 > JANNGC01. The sequence continues at coordinate 42,142 of JBBRBM010000024.1, forward strand.
ACGATCATGAGCGGCGTGGTAATCACGGTGAAGAGCGTCAGGATTTTGACCACTTCGCCGGTCTGGTTCGACGACATGTTGAGGTATACCTGCAAAATGGCCGTGAGCGCGTCCGCGTAGCTTTGTGCCGTTTCTGAGATTTGATACAGCGCGTCGTAAACATTCCGGTAGTACGGCACCAGATGCGGACGGATGAGTTTGAACTCGCCATGCGCGAACCGCGCCAGCACTTCGCGCTGAGGACCGATGATCCTCCGCAAGTGATACACCTCGCGCTTCACCAGGATGATGCGGTTCAACGTCTCACGAGTTGGATTTTCCAGCACGCGTGACTCGAGCTCGGCCAGTTCCATCGAGAGCTCTTCGAGCGCCGGCTTGTAGTTTTCCACGAGTGCATCGAGCAGCAGGTGTGCGACGCGATCCGGCGCGCGGGCGACTGCAACGCTCCCCTTCACCGACATTTCTTCGATCAAAGTGACGCTGCGCAAGGGGACGGTGTGATACGTGATGAGAAAATTTTTCCCGAGAAAGAAGTCCAGCTCGCTCGTGGCGAATACTCCATCCTTGCGGCTGTAATCCACGGCGTGAATCACCATGAACAGATACGGGGCGAAGCGATCGCCCTCCTTGGGAATGTATTCCTCCACCTTCGGAGCCGAGCTTTCCTTGACGCAGTCTTCGATCGAGAGCGGATGAAAGCGCAGCAGATCTTCGAGAAAGAATTTCGTTTCCTCGACCGTTGGGTTTTCAAGGTCGATCCAGAGGAAAAGGTTCGTGTCCGACAGCAGCGTGGGCATGAGGAAGTGCTCAATGTCCGTGCTGTGCAGCCGGCCTTGGGTCGTGAAAGCAAACGAACGAATCATTCATGCCCGCCCGTGGCGGACAGGTCGATGTTGGGGGAGCACGCGTACCCAACGCAAGCCGTCGGATGCAGTTCGATACAATTGGTTCCCGTTAACTTCGAATGGGAATGAGCGCGCGGAGACGTTTGTCCCGCAAGAAGAGTCCCGCCCAGATGAGCACGCCGAGTATGACGGGCATGAAGTAAGGTTCGCCAATCCGCAAATGAGTGGCGATGGCTCCGCCGAGAAAACCGGTCGACAAGATCGCACCGAGCACTGATGTGCGTGGGATCAAATAAATGATCGTGCAAGCGAGTTCGAGAATGCCAAGACCGAGCGCAAGGCTTTCTGGATACCCGAGATGAGTGAAGCCTTTCACAACATCCGGCGGTTTCAGGAATTTCATCGTCGCGCTAAACACCAATAGCAGGACTGGCAGAGCACCGATGATGCGCCCGGCCCACAGCATCTTTTTTGACACAGGAGCAGTTTGAGAATTGGATTGCATGGTTGTCCTTCTACGAAGTGGGAGAGGTTTGCGTGCTGTTCTTCGCTGCTGTTTCGGCGACCGATTTCATCGTTGCCAGTCCCTGCTCGAATTGGCCGCCCACCATTTTTTCGCAATCCATGAAGAGGCCGACTGCCTTGGACATGAAATTGTTTTTCCCCGACATGCTCCAGGTCACAACGGTTTGGTTGCCTTCCGGTTTGAATGTGAACTCGGCCGTGTTGCTGGCTTTGAACGGTTTCAGGAATTCGAGGTTAATGCGGATCAACTCGTTGGGGCGGCTCTCTGCGATGGTCATGCTGAAGTGATTACAAGGAGGTCACAGATTTACGGAGTGACAGAAATCATCCATGACACGCCGAACTGATCCGCGACCATGCCGAAGCGCGGCGAGGAGAATGTTTTGGTCAATGGCATGTGTACTTGGCCACCTTTGCTGAGCGCCGTGAAGTATCGGTCCGCATCGGCCTCGGTCGTCAAGGTGAGTGAAAGCGAGAATCCCTCAAAGTTTGCCTTTCCGGTGCATCGGCCATCGGAAGCCATCAGCGTGGATTCGCCCACGCGGAAGCTGGAGTGCATCACCTTATCACCCGCGCCGGGCTGGCACATCGTGGGATCGGGACTCTCCTGGTAGCGCATGAGCATCGTGACCTCTGCGCCAAGAGCGGTGCGGTAAAACTCGAGCGCTTCCTCGCACCGACCTTCGAAGAAGAGGTACGGTTGAACGGCGTGATTCTTGGTAGTTGTCATGTTGTTAGTCGGTTCTCTGTTTCATCTTCACAACGAACAAGTGGGAGCACTCAGGACATCAAAGGGGAAAAAATTGGAACGGTCGTACGACGCGATGCGAAGCCTTCGTCGGAAGCGGATGTGCGGTCGCCCTCATGGTGTCCCTTGGGCGAAGAGTTTTGCTCAGATACGGACGCGTCGTCCAGAATTGTCTTGTGGACCAACGCCGCAAAGGCGCGAGCAACGCGAGGTGCCCGGGAGGCGCAGGTGCGCCGGCAAAGTCAGCCTGGATACGAACCGGCGATGTAGCTCTCGAGCTGACCGATGGCGACAGCCTGCACCGAGATCACCCAGTTCACGAGATCACCGATCGAGACGATACCAACGACTTTGTCGCCATCGAGCACAGGCAGGTGACGGATTCGATTTTCCGTCATGAGACGCATGCACGCCTCGATCGTATCCTTGGGCGTGGC
>JBBRBM010000025.1:0-43487 GCA_038205745.1 Verrucomicrobiota bacterium
ACAAAGCCGCCATTCAGAGGGTTGCGGCGCTCTCCCGAGCCGCCGCTACAGATGCAAGGCGCGGGCGAGGCGATGGAGAGGCACCATGACGCACAGTTCAATGTGGTGTTCGACGGCCTTCGCCAGCTAGTCTCTCGGCAGGAACAATACACGCAAAGTTGTGGGACGATATCGTTGGCCAACGGCGCGGTTTAAATGAGTCATGCCTGACCTCAAACAACTGCCTTACACCCAGGTCGTGCGGCTGATCGCGGATCGCGACAAGCTGGCGTTCAATTTGTTGCTCGGCGCGGGCGCGTCGAAAAGTTCCGGCGTGCCGCTGGCCTCGGAGATGATCGACGAATGGCGGAAGATCGCCCATGAGGAGCAAGGTGCGGGAAAGGATTTCACGCAGTGGTGCTCCGAGCAGGATTGGTTTGGCAAAGAGAACGAGTATTCCTGCGTGTTCGAAGCGCTTTATCCCGATCCGCCATCGCGACAGAAATTCATCGAGACGAAGATCAAGGACGCCTTTCCGAGCTGGGGCTATCTCTACCTGGCGAGCATCGTTGAGCGCGGCCGGTTCAACGTGATCTTCACGACCAACTTCGACGATCTGGTCAATGACGCGCTGACAGTTTTTCTCGGCTACAATCCGGTAGTTTGCGCAGCCGACTCGCAAGTCTCTTCAATCAACATCACCACGGAGCGCGCCAAGATCATCAAGCTCCACGGCGATTATCTTTTTCAAAGCCTGAAGAACACAGTCGAGGAACTGCGGCAGCTCGATCCAAACATGGAGTCCAAGTGCAAACAGTTCGCCACACAATGCGGGCTGGTCGCCATCGGGTATGCGGGCTACGACCATTCTGTCATGCGCGTGTTCGAGGAACTGCTGAAAGACAAAGGCATGTTTCCGCACGGGATCTTCTGGGGCGTCCGTCCCGGCAGCAAGATCGCGCCGCGCGTCGAGCAACTGGCGATCGCTCATCCCAAACGGTTCACGCTTTTCCAATGTCCCGACTTTGACAGCTTCATGGCGCGTCTGCACGACACGCTAAAACTCGACCTGCCGGCGACGATTCTTCAGCCCTATCAGGCGCTCGAAGAGAAATTCAAGCGGCTGCTGAACGCGGCGGCGCAACCGGACGCCGTCATCGCGGCGCACAAGCAGAAGTTCGCTGAAGAATTGAAACGCCCGTGGGCGACCGCTGATGCCGGCGACTTCGATTTGTTGCAGGCGCAATTGGCGCTGGGACGCCGCGACTACAAATCCGGTCTGGAGTTGGTGGAGCGTTTCATGGCGAAGCATCCCGCCAACGTGGATGGACTGACGACATGGGGGAATTGCCTCGCGCTGCGCGGAGACGAGACCGGCAACGACGCCGATTTTCAACAAGCGGAAGCCAAATGGCAGGAAGCGGTTCGTTTGGATGCAAAAGCGTTGCCGCCACGCTATAGCCTGTCCCGCCACTACTCGGTCAAGCAGCGCACCGCCGAGGGCATTATCGCTTGCGAAGAACTGGTAAAGCTGGTTCCACAGGACGCCGGTTTGCGCCGCAACCTGGTCAGTCTTTACGGCGCGGCGTCGCGCCACGAGGATGCTCTGCGGGAAGTCGGGTGGCTGCTCCTCCGCGAACCGAACAGCGCCGATCTCCATTCGACGAAAGCCGCGATTCTGGCGCAGCGCGGATTGATGCCGGAATCGCTTCAGGAGATCCGCACCGCGGTTGCTTTTGCGCCGAAGAATCCCTGGTTTCGCATGGCATTGGCTACGAGCCTCGCTCAGACCGCGCAAGGGGACGCCGCCGCCGTCGAATTCGAGGAAGCCATCCGGCTTGATTCGCGCAATCTTGGCTTCCGCCTGCAGGCCACAAATTTTTATTGGGCGCGACAGCAGGCCAATCTGGCGCTTCCTCACTTGCTGCAGGCAGTCGCGATTGAGCCGCAATCCGCCGAAGCGCACGGCTGGCTATGTCAGGTTTATCTGGCGGTGGGAAACATTCCTGCTGCGCAGGCAGAGGGCGACCGCGCCGTGCAATTAACACCGGGAGACAGTCGCACTCGGATGACTGCGGGCATGGCTCATCTTCAGGGCCGCCGACCCGATCTGGCGGAGTTGCATTTCTTGAAAGCCAAGCAGTTGAACCCGAGCGTGCCCGACTCGTACTTTCAACTCTGCTGGCTTTACCGACACCAGAATCGCCACAACGAAGTGAATGTCACGCTGCAGGAATTGGAGCGCGTCTCGCCGCAAGCGGCACAAATGCTCCGAATGCAGCTTGGAATGTAGAGGACTCGCGGCGAACCCAACTTCTTGGCCGTGGAGAAGCCTGCTTGACCAATCTCTTAATCGCGAAGGCCGCCAGCCCTTGCCGTCGGCTGTCTGCTCGACAAACTCCAGAACGACACAACGCGTAAAACCCCCGTCGAACTCCGAGCCCAGCATTGATTACGTCATCACCTAGGTTTCGCGGGGCGCCTTCGAAAAATTTCGGCAGGCCGATGCTTGCGTACGGTCACCAACCAAAAGCCTTGCCGCGTTGAATAATTTCCACGCCTCACCGCTATTCACGCGCTGCGACTGGTCCTACGATCTCAGTCGCGCTCCTCCGGGCGCTCCGACCGGAGCGAAATCTTTGTAGCCATGCGCGCCACCCAATTCCCCAGCCCCGTCGGGGCGGCATATTTCGTTCCTTGCGCGCGGGCACCCAACGGATCTCGAATTTATTTCCTTCGCGGATGCTACGAAGGCGTCGCCCGGCCCGCGTTCGCCGGCCTCATCACCCTTTTCCACCCGCTCCCGTTGTCCCTGCGCGGCGCGGTCAGAGTTTCCTGATCCGGATGTCCTTGAATCGTATCCGCAACTGGTCGCCGGTGTGGAGTTGCAGCGCGAAGCAGCCAATACTTCCAACGTTGTGTCTGACGTGGGCCGCGTTATCCAGCACGCCAGCGCCATTCCAGTCTGTCCGCACCACACCGTTGAGGATCGTCTTCACATGCATCCCCTGGCAGATGAGAGTGAGGTCGTTCCAGCCGTCGCCGTCGTCGGTGTATTTGAAGACGTGGTGCGTCGGATTGAACTTGGGGTCCATGCTCGAGTCCTTCAGGCTGGGCGAAATCCAGCGCCGCTCTTCCCGTGTCTCGTCGTAGATGAGACCGGTGCGCCAGGACATCGGGGCCGGCGGATGGATATCAACCTGCGGGCCATCGAGCCAGCCACCGTTGGCGGCATCGTCGAAACGGCTGCGGAATTGGAGGCCGCTGTTTCCGGGGGAGTTTTTATCGGCCTGAAACTTTAACTTGAGTTCGAAGTCGGCGAATTCCTTCTCGGTCAGCAGCCAGACGTAGTTGTGGTCTTTGCGGCCCATCGAGTCGCACTGGATCGCGCCGTCAATGACGGTCCAGAAAACCTTACCCTGGTCCTGGGGCTGGCACTTGATCGTCCAGCCTGAGAGATCCTGGCCGTTGAACAGGGGTGTCCACTGGGACTTGCTGGCGAGGCCGGTTCGGCAACTGGTGATGGCAAGTAGCGAGGGAAGTGCCAGAAGGAGCAGGACGACGCGGAAGAATTGTCTCACAGGCAGATTCTCTACGGACTTGCCGGCGACCGGACAATATATTTTTAGTTCGCCCTCAGGTCGTGTCCGTGGTTCATCCTTGCGCCCGGCAACCAGCAATCACTTTCCCGCGCTAAAGGATTCCCACGCCTCACCGCCATTCGCGCGCTGCGACTGGTCCTGCGGACACAGTCGCGCTCCGTCGAGGGCGGCATATTCCGCTCCTGACGGAGCTTAAATTTTGTTCCATCGCGGATTCTACAAAAATGGCGCACCGCTGGGGCTGGCGCTCCATCCGCGAATCTCGACGACTCCAAATCACCCGGCCGACCGGGCCGATTTCGCATTGGTCATCGTGGAGACAGTGCCTATTGTGCGGCCATGAAACCCGGTGTTTTCGGCTTTGCCCTTGGAGTGATCGTTGCGGTTACTTGCTCCGGTTGCGGCCGCGAGTCCGCGCCGGTTGAATCGCCCACGTCGAAAAGCGATGGGGCAACCCCGCCGCCGGTTGCCGCCGCGCCCGTTGCCGCTGGGTATGAAAAACTGAAGGGTAAATGGGAGCGGCAGGATGGTGACTACATCCTGGAAATGCGCGGCGTGGATCCGGCAGGAAAACTGGATGCGGCTTACTTCAATCCCAACCCCATCAAGGTGTCGCAAGCGCAAGCATCCCGCGAAGGCGGCGGACTGAAAGTTTTCGTTGAGTTGCGCGATGTGAATTATCCCGGCTGCACTTACAAACTCACCTACGACGCGAAGAACGATCAATTGCTCGGGCAATATTTCCAGGCTGCATTGCAGGAAACCTACGACGTCGCGTTCATCCGGAAGAAGTAGAATTTAGTTCTTCCGCACCACAATCAAGGCATTGGCCACGGGACGCTCTTCCTCGTCAGCGGGACTGTTCACGACTCGGTTGTTCAACCACATCGTTGAGGAGCCGCCGCCGTCCAGATTCATCGCTTCGCGGCAACCCAGGCTCTTCATGTATTGGGCCAGCTCGGTCAGCGTCATGCCGATGGACAAACGCGTCTGCCGCCCGTCCACAACCACGAGGAAGAAATAGCGATCGTTCCAGCCGAGGGCGGTGCGAGGATGTTTTTCGCGCATCGTCCGAATCTCGGGCGGAGGCGGGCGACCCTTCTTGTCCTTCTCCGCCTTGGGCCAGGATTGGATGACGCCGTCGTGCAACAGCACGGGGCCGCCGCTCAGAGCCATCGGAACGGCGCGCATGTCGGGGACTGTCTCGAAACTGAACTTCAGCACGGCACCCGGCGCGACCGTCGGTACCTTGGGCGACCATTTCTTGTGAACGGATAGAACGAGCGCGTCGGGCCGGAGCGGCGTGTTTCCGGTGTCGCGAATTTCGCGCACGCGCGCTGTGATCGTGTGACCGGCGATTGGCGGAAGCCACGATTCACCATCCTCCCGTTCCAGAATCAATTCACGTGAGTTGCGCGTGAGGGTGGACCAACCCGCGTCGGGCGTGAACAGCACCACGCCGTTGGTCTTGCGCGTTTCGTTCAATCCCAATGGCGTGCTCGTGCCGTCGGGCCAGAACACCTTGAAGAGCGAGGTCACGTTCATTGTGTGTGGCTGGCGCGCCGCATCCATCCAGAAGCAGACCCCGCCGCTGGGCGCGCTGACCAAGGCTCCGTCCACGATTTGCAGCCCGCGCGGATCGCCTGGATGTGCCTTGGCCGGCATCATGAAAAAGTCGCCGTTCACTGCGGCCACGGGTGTGCCTTGGGTTGGCGCCACATCGTCGATCATTTCACTGACGGTGCTTAACCCTAGCGCCGTGCCGTGAGCGTGTTGCGAGCGCAACTCCAAATCTGTTCGCGCTCGATCCACGCGCAGGATGTGGAAGGACCAGGGCATTCGCTTGTCGATCTGGTTCGTGTAAGCCAGACCGGGCGAGATCTCGTGGAAATTCTGTGGGCCGCGCGGAGAGACGCACGCGGTCAGGAACGCTGCGATGATCGCGGCTGCGAGCCACGATGCACGCGACATTGGCGCTGGCAAAGGCATTGGTCCGTTTGTAACTGGACGCATTGCGGCTGCGCAATTGGAGAAAAGTGAACGGCTCCATCATCCCGGCGCACGTGTTACGATTCGAAGCTCTGCCATTGATCTTGGGCAAAGAAGGGATCAGGGTTTCACCTTAATATTAAGCTATGAAATATTTTGCATCTGCGGTGCGCTCGATTTTGTTCGGCGTGGTGTTGGCTGGTTCCTTGGCGATGACCGAGGCGGCCGGTTTTTCCGGAAAGGTGACGGAGACGATGAACGCGGGCACTTACACTTACGTGCTCGTGGACACCGGCACGAACAAAGTCTGGGCCGCCGCGACGCAGTTCCCCGTCAAGGTCGGTGATTCAGTCTCGGTGCCCGCCGGGGTGCCGATGGAGAAGTTCCACAGCAAGTCGTTGAACCGGGATTTTGAGGTGATCTATTTCACCGAGACCATCAGGGTGAATGGTAGCAATCCGGAAACGGCGAAGTTGCCGCCGGGTCATCCGGGTTCAGGTGGGGTTGCGGATGGAAGTCTTCCCGCCGGGCATCCTGCGCTGCCGGGCAAGGGCGCACCGCCCAAGGTTGATTTCACCGATTTGAAACCTGCCAAGGACGGAAAGACGATCGCGCAGATCTATGCCGCCAGCGTCAAGCTCGCGGGCAAGTCCGTGAAGTGCCGCGGAAAAGTGGTGAAGTATAACGCCAGCATCATGGGCAGGAACTGGCTGCATATTCAGGACGGCACTGGTGCGGCTGGCAGCAACGACATCCTCATCACCAGCGAGAATCCAGCCAAGTTGGGCGACACGGTTCTGATCGAAGGCAAAGTGGCGTTGAAGAAGGATTTCGGTGCGGGCTACAAGTACGATGTGTTGATCGAGGACGCAAAGGTGACCGTTGAGTAAAATTTCCATTCGCATTCGAATTCCCTGCGAGCCAATCGCAGGCAAAGCGCCCACAACGACGCGTCCGCATTTGGCTGATCTCAGATAGAGGTTTCGGTTCGGCGGATTCGATGCGACAGTCCGCAGTCGGTTTTCCATCGTGAACATTTCATCCGCCATTTTTGATTGCAGCGCGCCGGACCTGGATTCGTGTCCGGACGAGACGCTGCCGGAGTTCGCCTTCATCGGCCGCTCAAACGTCGGCAAATCGTCGCTGTTGAACATGCTCGCGGGCGAATTGGGTCTGGCGCGTGTCTCGCCCACGCCGGGGTTCACCAAGCTCATCAACATTTTCACGATGAACAAGACCTGGCGCCTGGTGGATCTGCCGGGATACGGGTTCGCTCAGGTGGCGCGGAAGGACAGCGCGCGATTCAACGCGGCAGTGACCGATTACCTCGAGCATCGCGCGAATCTCTGCATGGTTTTTGCGCTCCTCGATTCGGGACTCTCGCCGCAGGCGATCGATCTCGAGTTTGTGGGATGGCTGGTGGGCAACGAGGTGCCGTTCGTCCTCGTCTTCACCAAGACGGACAAAGTATCGGCCGAGATGGCGCAGGCGAACATCGCGGCGTTCATGGAGCGCATTTCAGCGTGGTTCGAACAACCACCGGCGATTTTTACCTGCTCTGCGGAGACTGGGCAGGGCCGTCAGGAGTTGCTCGGCGTGATCGATGAGGCCATGACCGCCATCCAAGCTGAGGCGAAACAAGCTGGAATTTCTTCCGAAGACAGTGCCCCGCAAATTCCGAAGGAAACTCGCAAGCGGCGTCCCGACCTCAATCGTCCTTGGTGAAGTGCTGGAACGACCTCTCCCCCTTAATTCAGCACTGTAACACCGTAGCCTTCGAACCTTTCGTCGGCGGTGACGACAGGCAGATCATTCAACTTCGCAATGGCGATGATAAATCGGTCGCACGGATCGTCGTGGATGGGCGGCAGTTCAGCGGCGCGAATGCACACCTCCAATTCGAGCGGCAGTATCGAAAGGCCGTGATGGTCGGCGACTTTCTCGAACCATTCTTCAGGCGCGAGCGGCAGTTTCAGTTTGCCGCGGGCCACTTTGATGGCAACCTCGAAGCCGCTGATCGCAGAAACGTAAAGAGCGGGCGCTTCGTTGATTTGCTTTAGAACCGCGCGGCTCAGTTTCTTGCTTCCCGAGGCGAGCCAGAGCAGCGCGCAGGTATCCAGAATCATCGCTTCGCCTCCGGCCATTCATCGGAAGTGAGCGGCTCGGCCGGATCGTAGCTGATTTTGATTTTGCTTAACGTCGGGTGCGGCTTGACCCGGTTCCGCGGCTTGTGCGGCACCAGGTCGGCGACGGGCTCGCCGTTGCGGCAAATCACGATGGCTTCGTTCTTGTCCTCCACTCTCGCCAGCAGGCTGGAGAAATTCGTCTTTGCCTCGTGAACGTTCACCGATTTCATTGGAACGATATTAGTCCAGTTAGTCCACCACAGTCAATGCTGCGCTAGCGCTGCCTCTCCTCTAAACCCGAACATAAACGTAAATGGCGAAGACAATGGCAGCAACGCCTGCCACGGCAGCGACGGTCCAGAGCAGGTTGCGTTGCCGCGCGGCCATCGCCAGCGTGGAAACGATAACCGCAGCCTGTGCGGCCAACATGCCGAAGAAAAATTTTCCGCTGCGCCGATGGTGCCGCTCCGCCGTGATGTTCGCCTTGCGCACCTGGAGTTCGAGCAGGTTGGCGATGTTCTGGTTTAACTTCGCCTCGGCGTCGTAACGCATGGCGGCGAAGCGCATCCTGGCGGCGGTCAGATTTCGCGCGGCGAACTTGTCGCCAGCCGGCAACGATTTTTCAAGCTGGTCGACGACCTGGTTGGCAGGAGCCAGCGCGGCATCGAACGCGCTCGTGCGGTCGCGCGCCGCCTGGAGCGCGGCGGCGATGGCTTCGTCGTCCACGGATTTCAAGGCCGTGGTGATTTCGGATTCACGCTTCTGTTTTTCCACCGCTTCGAGAGCAGCCCGCAGGCTGGCGTCGAGCGCTGGTTCGGCGACGGAAGGAACTTTTTCCAGAGCGGGATTTTCGACGGCATGAATTTCGGCAGTGGCTTGCAGGAGTTCAAGCGAGTTGCGCTGCATGGTGCCGCGCAGTTTCTTGGCCTGAAAATAACTCCATTGATCGCCGGCCTTGGACTGGAGTTGAGCGCCGAGCGCGCGTTCGTATTGCGCCTTGGTCATTTCGCTGGAGGCGAGTCCGGCCAGCAGTGTGGCGATGACAGTCATGACGACGGGTGTGATGGTGAGGATCTTGCCCCAAGGGGTTTGCGGAACCTCTTTCTTTAACTGTTCCGGGATTGTCGTCTTCATTGGCGGAGCATAGCGAGGGCACTTGCACTTCCAACCTCCTGTTTCAACGGGTGTGCCGGAGTTGCCAAAGTTCGCTGGGCAAAGTTGAATCCACGCCATGACATTTCCCAACCGCATTTACATCGCTGTCGCTTGCGCAGTCATGCTGCCGGCATCTGGTGCAACGCTCGGCGTATTCTCTGATCAATCGGACATTGGCGGACCGAAGCGCGCGGGCTCGGCTGAGTTCGATTCGACAACGAAGAAATTTCGGGTCGCGGGTGGCGGGAAGAACATGTGGTTCACGAACGACGCGTTTCACTTCGTGTGGAAGAAGGTGTCGGGCGACGTGACGCTGGCGGCGGACATTGCGTTCGATGGCGCGGGCGGAGATGCGCATCGCAAGGCCGTTGTGCTCGTGCGCCAATCGCTCGACACGGATTCGGCTTACGCCGACGCGGCGGTGCATGGAGATGGGCTGACCTCGCTGCAATATCGCGAAGCGGCGGGCGCGATGACGCGGGAGATTCAGTCGGCGGTGAAAGGTCCGACGCGGCTGCGTTTGGAGAAGCGCGGCAAATACGTCGCGATGTCGATCGCGCTTGCGGGCGAAGCGTTCCAGCCGGCGGGCGGATCATTTCGCCTGGAACTGACGGAGCCGTTTTACGTCGGCCTCGGCGTGTGTGCGCACAACGACGACGCGCTGGACACGGCAGTGTTCTCAAATGTGGAGTTGGTCGAGAACGCTCCAGTGAACATTGGGCCAAAGTTGTTGAGCACTTTGGAAACGGTCGTCATCGCGTCGAAAGACCGGCGCGTGGTTTGGTGGACGACGAATTTGATCGAAGCGCCGAACTGGTCGCACGACGGCACAAACCTTTACTTCAACAGCAAGGGGCGCATGCATCGCATCGCAGTCGCGGGCGGCGAGCCGCAGCTCATCGACACGGCGTTTGCGACACGCTGCAACAACGACCACGGCATCTCGCCGGACGGCACGCAACTCGTGATCAGCGACCAATCGCAAGGCGATCGTCGCTCGCGGATTTACACGCTGCCGCTCACGGGCGGCACACCGAAGTTGATCACGGAGAAAGCACCGTCGTATTGGCACGGATGGTCGCCGGACGGAAAGACGCTGGCGTATTGCGGCGAACGCAACAGCGAGTTCGACATTTACACCATTGCGACGAGCGGCGGCGCAGAGACGAGACTCACGACAGCGAGCGGTTTGGATGATGGGCCCGACTATTCTGCCGACGGTCAGTTCATCTACTTCAACTCGGAGCGTTCCGGGCGCATGCAAATCTGGCGCATGAAATCCGACGGCTCCGAGCAAACGCAAATCACGACCGATGTATGGAACAACTGGTTCGCGCATCCATCGCCGGACGGAAAGTGGCTCGTGTTTCTGTCCTACGAACCGACCGTGAAAGGTCATCCGGAGAACAAGGATGTGATGCTGCGATTGCTTTCGCTCCAGACCGGCAAGATCGAAGTGCTGGCGAAACTTTTCGGCGGTCAAGGCACGATCAATGTTCCGTCGTGGTCGCCGGACAGCAAACGACTGGCGTTTGTGAGTTATCAATCGAAGTGAGTTCGTGCGTTGACTTCAAATCGAGTCGTCCGCGCGGTGCCGCGATTTGACGTGGCTCAAAACTCAAGCGACAGCCTTACGGAGGGATGAAAAAATTTTACTGCGACACCTGCGGGGCGCTCGTGTTTTTCGAAAACGTCCAATGCCTGAAATGTCAGCACGCGCTGGGATTCTTGCCGGAGGTGCTGGATCTCAGCGCGCTGGAGCCGGATGGCGAGGGACGTTGGCGGGCTCTTTCGCCGTCGGCGCAAGGTTCGGTTTATCGAACTTGCGCGAATAGTCGCGAACACCAGGTCTGCAACTGGCTGGTGCCGGCGCAAGATTCTGAACCGCTCTGCGCATCCTGCCGGCTCAACGACGTGATCCCGAACATGAACGACGACCGCAATCGCGAGCGCTGGTTCAAGCTGGAACAGGCCAAGCGGCGGCTGGTTTATACGGTCTTTCATTTGGGCCTGCCGATCGATGGGGTTCCCGCCGAAGGGCGGCCGGCGCTGCGCATCCGTGGGAAGATTGGGCCGAGACGTGGGCGCATTACCTGCACATCGTGGATGCGCTGGAAGCTGCGGCCAGTTTTGGGCTGCGGCTGAAACCAAAACATCCCGGCGCGCAAACACTGATGCCGGCCCCTGAAGCTGCGACAAGCCAAGACGCGGGATTCGATCAACTTCTGGAACAATGGCTGCCGCTGACGTACGCGGTCAACTCGTTGAATCGCGGAATGGGATTACCCGACCTGTATGCCTTCGTGCTGTCGGGCGTGGCCGTGGAAAAATTGCGGTTCGTTCACGACACGGTTCACAAACGCCAGCGGCAGAGATGATCTTCGCCCACTGGACTCCGGTTAAAACGGGGTGATGGAATTCATTTAGCCGCGCGTCACTATTACGCTCTGCACAGTCGGAGTCGTGACCATTCGAATGTGATGCATACCGGATTTTCTCTTTCTCGCACTGCGGTGCTGGCAGCTTTCGTTTTCCTCGGCGGCGATCATTTCGCGACCGCACAGTCCGTCAACAGCCAGCCAGATGCGGCGGCGATTCCGTGGGGCATCAGCTCTTCGGCAAGCGCGTCGCGCAATCACGCGGAGTGGTTTCCCAAGATGTCCGAAGCCGGTGTGTCGTGGGTGCGTTTGTTTCCCGAATGGCGAGGCGTCGAGCCGACGCAGGGCGTTTGGAAATGGGAACGCACGGACGCGATGCTGAAGTCAGCCGCCGAAAACAAGATTCACGTCGAGGCCATCCTGATGGGTCGGGATCGAAGAAGTCGCACGCGTTTCCGATGAACAACTTGAACGAGTGGTCCAACTTCGTCGCAACGGCGGTGAGTCGTTACAAGAATCAGATTTCGAAAGACGCGGGCTGGCAAACGCACACGTGGCACGTCACTGACGCGTGTTTCTCCAAAATGTGGGGCTACGATTTCAGCTTTCGACCGGAACAGTCCGAGCCTTTTGTGATCGGCAAAGTTGAAGTCAGCACCGTTCCCTTTTGAACCGAACGCTCGCTTCAGACCGTGATGGAAATTGACGTGACGCGATTGTCCTTCCAGCCTCCCGACATGACCACGAAACGACAGCAGATTCTCGGCACCGCATGGATGTCCGCGATCCTCGCAACGATCACGTTTACCTCGGCGACGCTGAACGGAGCGGAAGTGAACTCAGACGCGTCATGGCGTGCGTTGTCGCTGATCACCGATGGAAAGGTGGACACCAACTGGATTCACGTGGGCTGGGGCGGCTTTGTCGTTGACGATGGCACGCTGCGAACCGATCCCGCCGCGAAAGGGCTCGGTCTGCTGGTGTACCAGAAGGAACGGCTCGGCAATTGCCAGATCCGCGTCGTCTTCAAGACGAAGGAAGCGAAGTGCAACTCAGGCGTGTACGTGCGGCTGGCCGATGGAATTCTGGCCCAGGTCGGCAAGCCGGGCGCGGCGTTTGACCGGGATGCGGCGGGAAATATTTCCAAGGCATCGATGGAGTTGGTGAAGGAATCTGGAGAACGCGACGAAGGGCCGTGGTACGCGGTGCATCATGGCTACGAAGTTCAGATCGCGGATACGGGCGATGCGATGCATCGGACGGGTGCCATCTACTCACTCACGCCTTCATCGGCGAACGTGCAGAAGCCTGGCGTGTGGCGCACGATGGTCATCACCCTGGCCGGAGAACGAATCTCGGCGGAACTCGACGGGCGGCGCGTTTCCTTCCTGGATCTCAGCGGCTCCGCGCTTCCGCCGCGAACGCAGTGGCATGAGCCGAAGCGGGAGCCAAAGCGTCCCGAGGCCGGCTACATCGGACTGCAGAATCATGACCCCGGCGACATCGTGTGGTTCAAGGAAGTCAGCGTGCGGCCCATACCCTCGCCGAGTGCCAGGTGAGCGGCGCATTCACTGTTGCTCGTTTGCCTTTGCAGTTCGTTTCTGACCCGCGATATTCGCGCCCGCATGGACAAGGACCAAGTCGCAGACATCCTCGTGGACATCGGCGTGTTGCTCGAGCTGAAGGGCGAGAACCCGTTCAAGACGCGCGCCTACCAAAATGCCGCGCGCACGTTGCAGCAACTGGAAGAGCCGCTGAAGAAAATCGTCGAAGAAAAACGCCTCGGCGAAATCAAAGGCATCGGCGAGGCGTTGCAGGAAAAGATCACCGAGCTCGTCACCACGGATAAGCTCGAATACTACGAGAAGTTGAAAGCTTCGATCCCGCCCGGTCTGCGCGAGATGCTGGAAATTCCCGGCGTCGGACCGAAGAAAATCAAAGTGCTCCACGACAAACTCGGCATCGACACGATCGAGAAGCTCGAGCAGGCGTGCAAGGACGGGAAGGTCGCGGAGCTCGCGGGCTTCGGCGAAAAGACGCAGACGAACATTCTCGCGGGCATCGAACGCAAACGCACTTACGCGTCGAAACATCTGCTGGTTCGTGCGCTCGCCGCGGCGGAGCCGATTCTCGAAAATCTTCGCGCGCATCCCGACGTGATTCGTTGCAGCACGGCGGGAAGCTTGCGCCGGCACAAGGAAGTGATCGGCGACATCGACTTCCTCGCGTCATCGAAGAAGCCGGCGAACGTGATCGAGTTCTTCGTCCAGCAGCCGGGGATCATTGCGACTACGGCTAAAGGCGAAACGAAAGCCAGCGTGGTCCTCGAAGGCGGCATTCAGGCGGACCTGCGCGTGGTGAGCGACGCAGAATTTCCGTTCGCGCTCGCTTACTTCACCGGCAGCAAGGAACACAACATCGTGATGCGCCAGCGGGCGATCTCGCGCGGGCTGCGGCTGAACGAGTATGGCTTGTTTCGCTCGAAGGAAGAAACACGCGACCCGAAGCTGCTCGTCCCTTGCGTGAGCGAGGGCCAGATTTTTTCCGAGCTCGGCCTGGATTTTGTCGAACCGGAATTGCGGGAAGATCACGGCGAGTTCGACGCGGCAGAACAACACAAGCTCCCGCGCCTGATCGAATGGACCGACCTGCGCGGCTCCTTGCACAACCATTCCAACTGGAGCGACGGACGGAACACTCTCGACGAAATCGCCACGCACATGCAGGAACTCGGCTTGAGTTACTGGGCGGTCACCGATCATTCGAAGTCATCCTTCCAGGCGAATGGCCTCGACGCGGTGCGCCTGCGCAAGGAGATCACCGCCGTGCGCGATTTGAACAAGCGCCTCGAAGATTCCGGCACAGACTTCCGCCTGCTGATCGGCACCGAAGTGGACATTCTCAACGATGGACTCGATTTCCCTGACGACGTGCTCGCCGAACTCGATGTCGTCGTCGCGAGCATTCACCAGGGTTTCACGCAAAGCGAAGCGGAGACAACGAAGCGGATGCTGCGCGCCGTGGAGAACAAATACGTCCACATGCTCGGCCATCTCTGCGGTCGTCTATTGCTCGAACGCGAAGCGTACGCGGTGAATCACCGCGAGATCATCGACGCCTGCGCGGCGAATGGCACTTGGATCGAACTGAACGCCAACCCGTATCGCTTCGACATGGACTGGCGTCATTGGAAATACGCGAAGAGCAAAGGCGTAAAGTGCGTGATCAACTGCGACGCGCACCGCTTCGAGCACGCCGGCTTCCTGCGTCTCGGTGCCGGCATCGCGCGCAAGGGATGGCTCACGAAAGACGACGTGGTCAACACACTGCCGTTGGAAGGGTTGAAAAAGGCGCTGACGAGAAAACGAAACCGCCGCTGAGTTTCGAATGCTGAGGGATGATGGAGACGCAAAGTTGCCGCGCTTACAGCGGAGGTCATACCACGACGCCGGATATACTTTGGCACCGTGTGTTTCCGGGGGGACATTGCAGACGTATTACCGAAGTGGTAAAAGGTGACCATGAAGATGAAGGACATTCAGGAAATGCGGGATGTGGCTCCGTTCAAGCCTTTCACGCTGCACCTGACCAGCGGGCGCGCGATTAAGATCACGACTCCCGACCATCTTTTGTTTTCTCCGCGAGGTGACTTGCTCGTCGTGTTTCCTTCCACCGGCGGCGTCTGTGTCGTGGAACCTGGACATGTTGAGAGCCTGGACCTGGCCCGGGCTGCTTGATTCTGCGCTTCCGGTAATTTCCAAGATCCCGATTTTTGTCTCGGCTCCAGCATGGCTCGCCACGCGCATCACTTTTCTCAATCCGCGCGTAAAACTTCTCGCATCGCCAGCCGCTGTCTCTGCGTGTAAACCCTCAGCAGGCTTGGTCACGAAATGAAAACATTCGCGCGTCTGTTGCTGAGGCTGCTCTTCGGGTTTCGTGCTTACAACGAAGCCGCGCTGAAGACGCCCGGCCCCGTGTTGCTGCTGCCGAATCACGTGTCGTGGTTCGACTGGCTGTTCCTCTACGCCTGCACGGACGGCGACTGGAAGTGCGTCGTGTCCGAGCGCGCGGCGCGATCCTCCTGGCTGCATCGGAAGATCATGATCAACTCGCGGACGTTCCCGATCGACACCAATTCGCCTTACGCGGTGAAGCACATGGCGGAATTCCTGGAGAAGGGTGGACGGCTGGTGCTCTTTCCCGAGGGCCGCCTTTCGCGCACCGGCACGTTGATGAAGCTGTTCGACGGCACCGGCTTCCTGCTGCACAAGACGGGCGCGAAAGTCATCACCTGCTACCTGCGCGGCGCGCATCGTCTGCCACTCTCGCCGAACCCCAATCGCAAGCGCTGGTTCCCGAACATCACGGCGCACTTCAGCGACGCGCTCACGCCGCCGCGCGTCGGACACATGACCACGGCACAGGCGCGCGCGTTATTCACGAACTGGCTGCGTGACAAGATGGTCGCGCAACAATTCGAGACGGAGATGACGTTCGGCCCGCAAACACTGGCCGAGGCCGTGGTCGAGCCGGCGGTGCGTTTTCCAAATCATGTTGCGCTGGAAGACGTGACGGCAGCGCTGACTTACAAAAAACTTCTCGTGGGCGCAGACCTGATGGCGAAGCAATTGCATCGCGCGCTGTCCCAGGACACCAAGCATGTCGGCGTGTTGCTGCCGAACGTCAACGCCACGCCGGTCGTGCTCCTCAGCCTGTGGACGCTTGGTTTGGAGCCGGCCGTATTCAACTTCTCCACCGGGCCGGTCATCATGCTCGCGTGCGCGCAACTCGCGGGCGTGAAACAAATCATCACCTCGCGCGCGTTCCTCGAACGCGCGAAACTGGACGTGAGTTTACTCACTGGTGCGGGGATTGAATTCATTTACCTCGAAGACATTCGCGCAAAAATCTCCGGCGGCGCGAAACTGGTGGCGTTGTTGAAGCAGACGTTCTTTCCCGGACTCGCATGCGCGCCCGTCGATCAGAATTCCGCCGCTGTCATCCTTTTCACCAGCGGTTCCGAAGGCGTGCCCAAGGGCGTCGAACTGACGCATCGAAACATTCTCGCCAACCTGCGCCAGATGCTCGCCGTCACCGACCTGACCGACCGAGACCGGATTTTCAACGCCATGCCGCTCTTCCACAGCTTCGGCCTCACGGTCGGCACGATCCTCCCGCTGGTGCGCGGCATGTCAGTGTTCATCTATCCCTCGCCGCTGCATTACCGCGTGGTGCCGACAGTTTTCTACGATCGCGATTGCACGATCATGCTTGGCACGAACACGTTCCTGAACGGCTACGCGCGCAAGGCGCACACCTACGATTTCCGCAGCCTGCGCTACATGTTCGCCGCGGCGGAAAAATTGCAGGAGGCCACGGCAACCGCGTGGGCGCAACGCTTCGGCGTGCGCGCGCTCGAAGGTTACGGCGCAACCGAATGCTCGCCCTGCGTGAGCGTCTGCACGCCGCTCCAACCCAAACACGGCTCCGCCGGACGCCTGATGCCCGGCATGGAATACAGACTCGAAAACGTCGAAGGCGTGGCCGAAGGCGGCCGCCTCTTCGTGCGCGGCCCGAACGTGATGAAGGGCTACTTGAACGCCGACGCGAACGCGAAGTTCCTGGCGCTCGGCGGCTGGTACGACACCGGCGACATCGTGCGTGTGGACGAGCAAGGATTTTTCTTCATTCAGGGCCGCCTGAAACGCTTCGCGAAAATCAGCGGCGAGATGGTCAGTCTCACCGCCGTCGAAGAGGCGCTGGCTGGCGCGTTCCCGCACTACGGCTTGCGCTGCCAGGTCGCGGTGATTGCACGCCCCGACGAGAACAAAGGCGAGATGCTCATCGCGATTTCAAACGAGCAAAGGTTGTCACTTGAAGAAATTCGTGCCGCGATCAAAGCGAAGGGTCTGCCCAACATCGCCGTCCCGCGCGAGGTGAAGTTCATCCACGAGATTCCCAAGCTCGGAACCGGCAAGACGAATCATCGTGAACTCGAAAAGTTGGTTTGATGCATGACCACCGTGCGCATTCAGTCGCGCGTCCACGGCAGCGCCGACTTGCCGACGATCATCTACCTGCCCGGACTGCATGGCGACTGGACTCTGGTGTCGAGCTTTCGCGCCGCGCTCACCGGGCGAGCACGCTTCGTCGAGTTCACCTACCCGTGTGAGGCTCGCTGGGCACTCGACGACTACGCTCAAGCTGTCGTCGATCAACTTGCGAGCGATGGAATCAACAGCGGATGGATCGTGGGCGAATCGTTCAGCTCACAAGTGGCGTGGAAGATCATCGAGCGCAGTGAGGCCGACAGGCGTTTTGCTCCCTGTGGTCTCATTCTCGCCGGTGGTTTTGTTCGGCATCCGGTGATTGCCGGGGTGCGCTGCTTTCACGCCGTCCACCGGCTCATGCCGTGGCGGATGTTCCGCTTGCTGCTGAAATTCTATGCTCGCTACGCACGGCTGCGTCACCGGCACGCGCTGGAGACGATGGCGAGCATCGCGGAATTCGTGGAGCGCAGAACGCCCGCCGACCGTGACGCGATCGCCTCGCGTTATCCTCTGATCGCACACAACGATCTGCGTTCCGTCGCACGAGTGACCAAGCTACCAATATACGCACTCACAGGATTCTTCGATCCGATTGTGCCGTGGCCATTCGTGCATCCGTGGTTGCAACGGAATTGCCCTGGCTTCCACGGACGCCGCATCATCCTGAACGCAGATCACAATGTCCTTGGCACCGCGCCTGAGAAATCAGCGAAGCAAGTCATGTCGTGGATCGGTGCCGAAACCAATCGACTACGTGTTGATGCACAAACCAAGTCGCAATGAGCCGACGACGTTTGCAAGTATCTGCAACATCCGCTGATTCGTTTCGCTGTCCTTCACCGCAATTCGAACCGCGTGCGATCCGAGCGCCGATCCCATCGCTGCCGCATCTCGAAGAAACAATTTTTGCAGGCGTGCGGCTTGAACAACTTCGCTCGCGCAAGGTCCTGGTGTTGGCAACAGGCACAACAGAAAATTCGCCACGCCGGGAATGACTCGCCATTCCAATGACTCGAGTCCTTTGCTCAATTCGGCACTAAGCCGATGGGTTTCATCGTATTTGATCGAGTAGTAGTCGGGATCGCCCAGCGCTGCGACGGCGGAAACCTGCGCCGGCAAGCTCACAACCCACGGCGGCGTGATCGCGCGGAGATTTTCTATTTGATGCGCGCCTGCGCAAAGATACGCCACTCGCGCGCCGCTAAGCGCGTAAACCTTCGACATCGATTTGCAGACGATGACGTTCTCGCTCGCTGCCGCGAACCGTTCGCATGACTCAGTGGTGCCGGCGTATTCCATGTAAGTTTCATCGATCCAGACTCGGGTTCGTTGGGGCACGTGCCGCAGAAATGCTTCCATCTTCTCACGCGGGATGAAGCGTCCAGTCGGGCTGTTCGGGTTCACGATCACTATCAGGTCGTAATCGTCCGCCGCGGCGGCGCGCAGCCAATTCAAGTCCACGGCGAAGTCATTCTGAGCAGTTAGAGTCAGTCGATCGACGGTGCAACCAACGACCTTCTCAAGGACGTGCGTGTATTCACCGTACGTTGGGTCGAGAAGCAGCGCGTGCGATTGCGGCCCGAGCCATTCGCGAAACGAGCGGAAGATCAGGTCAGATGATCCCGCGCCCGGAAGAATGTTTCGTGTTCGGACGCCGCGGACTTCTGCAATCGTTTCGATCAATCCTTCACAGCCCGTGGGCGGCGAAGTCTTCAGCAACCACGGCAAATGTTCCTCCAAAGCTGCGACAACTTTTGGAGAAGGATCAAACCACGCATCCAGCACGTCGGCATTGATGATTGCCTCACGCCGATGAAGCGCATCAAAGCGTTCACCGATGGCGGAGAAGAATGCGCCGCCGTGGAAACATGTCGCAGGCTTACGGAACGGCACGTTCAGCTCCCAAAGCGTTTTGCTTTCGATTCGCGTGAGCAGCCCGCGAAACGATTCGACCGTCTCACGCAACGCCGACACTTCCGCGTGCAAGAGTTCATAGCTCACCGCGCCGCAAGACGCCGAATGACCCAGGCGCTTGAGTCCAAGCTTGAGATACATTTCGAGAATCTCCCGGCGCCCAATAGCCACGATGTGCTTGCCGCCGTGCGATTCCACCCAGCGGAACGCGGCGTACATCAGCAGCGTGGCCAATTCCCGTCCGCGATGCGGCTTCACGACCGTGAGTAAACGCACTTCGAACAAGTCATCGTCCACCGCACATGGCAGCAGGGCGCGGGAAAAGTATTTGTCGAATGAATAGGTCGTCTGCGTTGGAAGCGTGATGCTGACGAATCCGGCGATTTCACCCGCGCTCTTCGCGACGATGTAAACGTTGCCAGCGTCAAGCGGATCGCGAAGCGCGTGGTCACGGTTCGTGGTGTGCTGACGCAATTCGGCGGCGTAAACGTCGTGCCGAAGTTGGTAGATGCGTTCGCGATCGACATCCGACGCTACTGCAATCGTTACGCTTTCGTGTGCCCGAACCGATTCTGTGCCAGTGAGTCGTTTCATGGCGGGACGCTAGGCGCCTTCCCTCCGAGCACCCAATTGATAAACCGGCGGGCGCGATTCAGAAATTGAATGAGGCTCTACTACTCGCGGATCAAAGACTCCGGCCCGTCAGGCGCGTGAACGCTTCCAGATACTTTTCCTGCGTGCGTTGGATGACAAACGGCGGCAGCTCGGGCGCGGGTGATTGCTTGTTCCAGTGAATGCGTTCGAGGTAATCGCGGAGGAATTGTTTGTCGAAACTGGGCTGGCTGCGGCCCGCTTCGTATTGGTCGGCCGGCCAGAAGCGTGACGAGTCGGGAGTGAGCACTTCGTCGATGAGGATCAATTTCCCGTCGAAGATCCCGAACTCAAACTTCGTGTCGGCGATGATGATGCCGCGTTCGCGTGCGTACGCTCGCGCTCTGCGGTAAATCTCCAGGCTCAACGTGCGCGCCTGCTCGGCGATGTCCTGGCCGACAATTTCGACAGCGCGCTCGAACGAAATATTTTCGTCGTGCCCGGTCTCGGCCTTCGTCGCGGGCGTGAAGATCGGCTCGGGCAGTTGCGCGGATTCCGTGAGACCTTCCGGCAGTTGGATGCCGCAGACGGTTTGCGAGTGCTCGTATTCCTTCAATCCCGAGCCAGAGAGATAGCCACGCACCACGCATTCGATCGCCAGCGGCTTCGCCTTTTTCACGATCATGCTGCGGTGTTCGAGGATGGAGGTGAACTTCCGCAAGCGGTCGGGCAATGGATCGTTCGCCTTGGCGAGCAAATGATTCGGCACGATGGACTCGAACATCCCGAACCAGAAATGGGAAATCTGCGTCAGCACTTCGCCTTTGCGCGGAATGCCGTTCGGCATGATGCAGTCGAAGGCGGAGATGCGATCGGTGGCGACCATGAGGAAGGCATCACCGAGGTCGAACAGCTCGCGCACCTTGCCGCTGCGCACTTTTGGGATGCCGGGCAAATCAATCTGCAACACTGGCTCAGCCATGCGGCGGAGGATGGAGAGTTCGCGCAAAGTCGCCAAGGCGCAAGTGGAGCGGTCAATTTGGAACTCACGAAATCAGGAAAAGGAAAGCGACTCAAATTCCGTTCCTGAGTTCCTGATTTCCAAATTCAAATGCAATGCAAGGACGAGCGTTCTGAAAGCAAAATCATTGCACTCGCCTTGCGCTGCGCAATAATCCGCGAGGATGAACGAATGGAATATTCAGTCGCGCGGACACGCCTGCCAGTCGTGTCAGACTGCGTTCGAGGACAAGCAGGTTTATCACACGATTCTTTTCGACGAAAAACGCGACTTCCTCCGCACCGACGTTTGCGAGAAGTGCTGGAACGAGCAGTATCAGGAAGCGCGTGATCGCAAAGGTTTCATCTCCCACTGGCATGGCGAATACCAGGCGCCGCCCAGCGCGCCCGTGGAAGCGATTCAGAAATCCGATGCCGAGTCGCTTTTGAGGAAGCTCATCGAAGCGAACGAGCCGCGTTACGCCGCCGCCAGTTTCATTCTCGCCGTCATGCTGGAGCGCAAGCGCCTGCTCAAGGTGAAAGAGCATCTGCGCGTCGAAGGCAAACGCATCTTCGTTTACGAGCATCCCAAGACGGGCGACGTCTTCACGATTCCCGATCCCGAGTTGCAGTTGAACCAGCTCGAAGCTGTGCAGCATGACGTCGCGAGCTTGCTCGAACACGGATTGCCGACGGGCGCGCAATCAGCCGCTGCGATTGCCCCCGTCACGCCGATTGAACCCGCGCCTGTCGAAGCCCCGACCGCTGTCGCTGAACCTGCCGCGAGCTAAACTGTGGGCGATCTAAACGGGCTTCAAGAACGACTCGGCTATCAATTCCGCGACATCAAGTTGCTGGAACTCGCGCTCACGCATCCGTCAATCGCGCATGAGGAGGAAGCGAACGTCGCCACGAATCAGCGGCTGGAATTCCTCGGCGACGCCGTGCTTGGTCTCATCCTCACCCGCGAACTCTACGAAAAGTTTCCCGAGCTCGATGAAGGTCCGCTGACAAAAGGCCGCGCACATCTCGTCAATCAACGCACGCTTTGTGAACAAGCGCGCGCACTCGGCCTTGGGGAAGAACTGATCATGAGCCGCGGTGAGCTGGCCAGCGGCGGACGTGATCGCGTCTCGGCCCTCGCCGACGCTTTTGAAGCCGTGCTCGGCGCGATGTTCATGGATGGCGGCTATGTGCCGGCGTGCGAGTTCGTGCTGCGCTGCTTCCGCGATTCTTTCGATGGATTTCGCATCCTGCCGAACCTCTCGAATCCGAAGGGCGAGCTTCAGGAGTTTCTGCAAAGCCGCTCCCCGGAACCGCCGCGCTACACCATCACGTCATCGAGCGGGCCGGATCACGCCCGCCATTTCGAGTGCGCCGTGTCGCATGATGGCCGTGAACTCGGCCGCGGTGCGGGCAAGAGCAAGCGCGAAGCAGAGAGCGCCGCCGCGCACGCAGCCCTGACGCAATTGAACGCCGAAGAACCGCGGCAACCGGAGTAGCCGTGCAACGACACAGCGAACATTGGCGGGCCTGCTTTTGGCTGCTCATCGCGACGGTTACGTGGGGAATCAGTTTTCCACTCGTCAAAACCCTGCTGGCGAAACAGGAACTTCTGGTACCGAATGGAAGCAGCATTTTCCTCGCATCGCTCGCGGCAACGGTGCGATTCGGAATCTCCGGCGTCATCATCGCGCTGCTCGCGTGGCGAACGCTTTCGCGAGTCACCAGATCAGAAGTGACTCAGGGTGTCTGGCTCGCGCTGTTCGGCGGATTGGGAATTGTACTTCAGATGGACGGGCTGGCTTACACGTCGGCGTCCACGTCTGCATTCCTCACGCAGTTCTATTGCCTGCTCATTCCGATCTGGGCCGCGTGGCGACAACGTCAGATTCCGCGACTGGCCGTGATCCTGAGTTCGGCGATGGTCCTCGGCGGCTGCGCTGTGCTGGCGAATTTTCATTGGTCCGAACTGAAGATCGGCCGTGGCGAAGGTGAAACGATTCTTGCCGCCATCTTCTTCGCCGGACAAATCCTGTTGCTCGAACGTCCGCGTTACGCCGCCAACAACGTAATGCACTTCACGGCTGTGATGTTCATCGGCATCACGTTGCTGCTCGCGCCGTGTGTGTTCGTCACTGCGCCGTCTCTGCAGTCGATCACTCGTGCTTACAACTCGGGGTCGGTGTGGCTGGTGATGGGATCGATCATCCTTCTCTGCACGCTCGGTGCTTACCTGCTGATGAATCGCTGGCAGCGTTTCGTGACAGCGACCGAGGCGGGCTTGATCTACTGCGTCGAACCTGTCGTCGCATCGCTCTTCGCGTTGTTTCTGCCGGGATTGCTCTCGACATTGGCGGGCGTGAATTACGCGAATGAATTTGTGACTTGGCGGCTTCTCGTTGGCGGAGCACTGATCACGGGGGCGAACGTCCTCATTCAGTTCAGATCAATGAGTCCCGCGAAGAATGCGAAGTAAGCGAAGAATAATCTGGAAGGTTCTTTCTCCCTCATTCTTCGCCACCTTCGCCCCTTCGCGGGACACTCTCATCTTAGAACATCCGCGACTGATTCCCGCCGAGAGGTTTCAATCCCAGCTTGCGATAGCTCAACTCTGTCGCAGTCGCTTTCGTCTGCCGTGGCGAACGTGCAGCACATGCACAGCGTCTTCAACAATGGTGAAGAGGATGCGGTAAGCACCAACTCGCTCGCCGTAAATCAACTGACGAATCTCCGCTTCAAAGGCTTTGCTCTCTTCGGCCAACGGACAGCGCTTCGGAAAATCCTCCAGGCTTTGAATGGCAACCTCCAAGCCGTTAAGCCATTTCGTCGCGCTTGCCGGTGCGCGCTCTGCAATCCACAAATACGCCTCGTCCATCTCCGCAGCGGCCGGCGGCTGGATGATGACGCAGTATTTCATTTGCTGGCGGGAATCTTGTGCTTGCGCCTGAGCCGTGCGAACACCGTCTTCGCTGGCTGGCCTTCGCCTCGCGCCAGACCCTCCAGACCGAGTTTGATTCCCGCGATGGCTTCGGCCTGCTCCACGGAATCAAGCAAACGCTGATATGAACGAGCGTCCTGCACCACGACCGCGGGCTTGCCATTCACCGTCAAAACTTCGGGTTGCCCCGTTTTGTTCAAACGCCGCAGATGCCCCTTGGCATTTTTTTGAAAGTCAGCCAGTGGATGGATTTGGTTTAGCGTTACCATGGTCAAAGATTATGAGGCGCGTCGTGAGGCGTCAACGCATGAGCCATTGGCTTCGTTTGTCGTGCGTCTTCCCCCAACCAAGCCACCGTTATCCTGGCGGGTTCCGATCGAGGACCATCGATGCATTGTTCAAGGCGGCTGCAACCCTGCCCGGCAAGATGCCGGTGGCACGTTAAAGCAGCCGCGACTGATTCCCGCCGAGAGGTTTCAATCCCAGCTTGCGATAGCTCAACTCTGTCGCGACGCGGCCTTGCGGCGTGCGCATCATAAAGCCCTCCATGATCAGATAAGGCTCATAGACTTCATCAATCGTGTCGGGTTCCTCTCCTACAGCAACGGCGAGTGAGTTCACACCCACCGGCTTGCCACCGAACTTCACGATCATTGCTTCGAGGATACGCTTGTCCATCTCGTCCAGGCCGTTCTCGTCGATCTCCAGCATGACGAGCGCGCGGTCGGCGATCTCGGCGGTGATGCGG
Source organism: Verrucomicrobiota bacterium (assembly GCA_038205745.1). Classification (GTDB taxonomy): domain Bacteria; phylum Verrucomicrobiota; class Verrucomicrobiia; order Limisphaerales; family SIBH01; genus JANNGC01. The sequence continues at coordinate 24,473 of JBBRBM010000025.1, forward strand.
CCATCGCCGCGCACTTGCGCGTAGTCGCGGACGCGGCGGAGCAAATTGTTCACGATGCGCGGCGTGCCTCGGCTTCGGCGCGCGATTTGTGTCGCGCCGTGCTCATCGATGGCGATGTTCAGCAGATTCGCCGAGCGCACCACGATTTTGTGCAACTGCTCGGCATCGTAATAATCGAGCCGCTCGCGGACAGGAAATCGCGTGAGCAACGGCGCGGTCAGCAAGCCGCTCCGCGTCGTGGCGCCGATCAAGGTGAAGCGCGGCAAGTTCAGACGCACGCTGCGCGCGTTGGGCCCCTGGTCGATGATGATGTCGAGTTTGAAATCCTCCATCGCGGGATAGAGATATTCCTCGATCGTTTTCTGGAGCCGATGGATCTCGTCGATGAACAGCACGTCGCCCTCTTCGAGATTCGTCAGCAGGCCCGCGAGGTCGCCGGCCTTCTCGATGGTCGGCCCGCTGGTGGACTTGAGGTTCGTGCCCATCGCCTTCGCAATGATGTTGGCGAGCGTGGTTTTTCCGAGACCGGGCGGGCCGCTCAAGAGAATGTGATCGATCGGTTCCTTGCGCTGCGTCGCGGCTTGAACGGCGATTTCCAAGCGCTCTTTCACCTTCAACTGACCGGTGAAATCCGAGAACAGTGACGGCCGCAGCGTCATTTCGAGCGCGGCGTCGGGCTTGGTGAGCACGTCGGAAACCATTCGGTCAGCCATCGCGCAAAGGATGTGTAAGCGGAGCGGCGCTAACAAGAAGATTGGAGATGAACCACGAAGTCACGAAGGACACGAAGTGGTTTCCGCCTTCGATGTCTTCGCGTCTTCGTGGTTCATTTTCCGCTGCCGCAACCAGAACCCAATGGTGCCCAGTGCCATCGTTGCAAGGGCCGCGATCGAGTAGCCACTCAGTGGTCCGATGACCCGTGGCGTTGCGCGCACGAACTCGTGCGCAAAACGAAATGCGCCATACGCGATGAGGTACAAATGAAAATGTTGCCCCGGCAGAAGACGCGCGCGGCGCAGGATCAAAAACGTGACGAGTGCGCAAAAGTTGAAGGTGATCTCCAACGGCACTGCGGGCCAGCGCGCAACACCCGCGCGATCTTCCACGGTGAACCACGAGGGCTGGCAAATCGCACCGAGGCAACACCCGTGCAGCAAACATCCGATGCGACCCAGCATGATTCCAAGCGGCGCAATCAACGCGAACCAATCGCCCGTCGCGCTCTTGTAGCCGACGAACTTTTTCGCGAGTTCCACGCTCGCGTATCCGCCCAGCAATCCGCCGAGGATTGTCTTGCCTGTCGCGATGCGCCGCCAACGATCCGGCTGCGACCAATCGAGCCAGCCTTCGGCGAGGATGTAGACGAGCTTCGCGCCGATGAACGCGCCGACGAGTGCCGCGATGTAGATGAACAGCAGTCGTTCGTCGCGCCGCGCCAATCGCACCCACAACACCAGACTGACCCCGACACCCGCGAGCAGCAGCCAGCCGTACGGTGACGGGTTCATCAATACGCTGACGTGCCGGCGATGCCTTTGACGATGGCAACACCGGAGGAAGTGCCGAGTCGCGTCGCGCCGGATTCGATCATGGCGAGCGCGATCTTGAGTTCACGAATCCCGCCGCTGGCCTTTACGCCAAAACTTTCACCCACGCATTGCCGCATGAGTTGCACATCGTGAGTGGTCGCGCCGCTCGTGCTGAAGCCTGTGGAGGTCTTCACGAAATGCGCGCCGGATTCCACCACCAGCTTGCAGGCGCGGATCTTTTCATCGCGTGAGAGGAGACAGGTTTCGAGAATCACTTTCACCGTGCGCTCTTCGGCAGCTTCCACCACATCACGCAACTCGCGGAGCACGTAGGCATCGTCGCCGTCCTTGAGCTTTCCGACGTTGATCACCACGTCGATCTCCTGTGCGCCGTCATCGATCGCCGCCTCGACCTCGAATCGCTTCGAGTCCGAGTTCATTGCGCCAAGCGGGAAACCGACAGTGCAGGCGACCTTCACGCTCGTGTTTTCCACCAGCGCGTACGCCTGAGCGACGCGCGAGCCATTCACACACACACTCCAAAAGCTGTGCTCGATGGCCTCACGGCAAAGCTGCTCGATCTCACGTGCCGTGGCGTCGGGCTTGAGCAGTGTGTGATCGATGTATTGCGCGAGTTGTTTCGGCGTCAGCGATTGCATCATCACGGCGTTGTAGCGGGTTGCTGGGCGGATGTCGAATGCGCACAGATGGCCTCCACGCGATGACTTTCAACTCACACGAACTGGAGCTTCGTCGTCGGTGCTTCCGCATCCCAGCCGCGCGGCGGCTTTGAATTCACGGCGGCGACTTCCTTGATCGAGATTTGCCGGCCACGCGTCTTCGCGCCCTTCACTTCGACCTCGTTTGGATCGCAGGTCTGCTGGTTGATCTTCTGGTAAGGCGCGGCCTTGTAGCGGATGAAGATTTCTTTCGGCGTGTCTGGCTCGAAGTAAAGGATGCGCGACTTCTCAGGGATGCAGTTGTAGTCGCGGTTGAGAATCGTTCCACCAAATGTGAAGCGTTTGATGTAGGTCGCGTCGCGGTTCGTATAAACACAGGTGAACACGCGGTCGCGCTCCGGCAGCCCGCAGAAGTAAAGGTCCGGCCCCACGAACATCTTTTCCTGCAGCTCCACCACCTTGTAGTGACCGTCCTTGAAGACCATGATCAGCTTGTCGAACTTGGTGCACTCCAAGCGGAACTCTTCGCCGGAAACTTTGTAGCCGAGATAACCGCTCTCGCGGTCGTAGGCGACCTTGAACGACTTGAACGCGGCTTCCTTAGCATCCACTTCATCGTAGCGGCTGCTCTTGGTCAGGCGCGGATACTCGTCGGCATACTTCGCAATCAGCGCCTCGATGTGGTTGATGACGTATTTGGTCAATCCCTTGAGATGCTTGCGCGTCTCGCCAAGGTCGGCCTGGATCTGCTCTGTCTCTTCGCGGTGCTTGTTGATGTCGAAGAGGGAGATGCGGCGAATGCGGACTTGTAGCAGGCGCTCGACGTCCGCATCGGTGACGTCGCGCGCCAACTCCTTGCGGAAGGGCTTCAGTCCTTCATGAACCGCGGCCATCACCGTCTCGTTGGTCTTGCATTGCTCGATTTTCTTGTAGATGCGCTCCTCGATGAAGATGCGTTCGAGTGTGCGCGCGTGGAGTTCTTCGAGCAGCCGCCGCTCCTTCAGCTCCAGCTCGCGCTTCATCAAATCAACGAGTTGCTCGGTATTCGCGCGCAACACTTCGCTCACGGTCAGTTCCACCGGTCGGTTGTCGCGGATGACGGTGATGCGGCTGGTGATGGAAACCTCGCAATCCGTGAACGCGTAGAGCGCGTCAATCAACTGCTGCGCACTCACGCCTGCCGGCGCCTTCACCTCGATCTCCACGTCCTCGGAAGTGAAGTCGTTCACGTTCTTGACCTTGATCTTGCCCTTGTGCGATGCGTCCTCAATGGAGGCGATGAGCGAATCCGTCGTCGTGGTCGGCGGGATCTCTTTGATGACGACGGTATTCTCGTCCTTCTCTTTGATCTTGGCGCGAACCTTGATCGAGCCTTTGCCGTCGGCGTAATCGCGCGCGTCCATCAGGCCGCCGGTCTGGAAATCCGGCAGGCACTTGAAACTCTCCTTCTTCAGAATCGCAATCTGCGCCTGGAGCAGTTCGATGAAATTGTGCGACAGAATGCGTGCCGACATGCCGACCGCGATGCCCTCCGTGCCGAGCATGAGCAGCAACGGCAGTTTCGACGGTAGCGCCACGGGTTCGCGTTTGCGTCCGTCGTAACTGGGAACAAACTCGGTCAGGTCGTCGTTAAAAATCTCCTTGCGCGCCAGTTCCGTGAGCCGGCACTCGATGTAACGCGGCGCGGCGGCCGGGTCGCCGGTGAAGATGTTGCCGTAATTTCCCTGCCGCTCAATGAGGTAACGCTTGTTCGCCAGCACCACCAGCGCGTCGCCGATGGAAGCGTCGCCATGCGGATGATACTTCATCGTCTCGCCGACGATGTTGGCCACCTTCATGAAGCGGCCGTCGTCCGTCTCGTGCAACGCCCAGAGGATGCGCCTCTGTACCGGCTTCAAGCCGTCGTCTAATTTCGGAATCGCGCGGTCGCGAATGACGTAGCTCGCGTAGTCGAGAAAGCTCCGATCCACGCGCTTGTGCAGCGGTTGCTCGATAGTGCCGGGCGCGAACGGGCGGTGGACAATTTCCTCCGCCACATTCTCGACCTCGACGTGGGCGTGGCCGTTGCCATTCGCCTTTGCCTCGGGCTTGGCTTTTTCAGGATTCGGTTCTTTGTTCTTCTCGCTCATTTCGAAAATTCAGGCCGCAACCAATACCGCGAACACAAACAGAGTCCAGCTACGAGATGCACATTCTGAAAAATTTCTGTCCGGTGCCGGGACGGTTTTCTACTCTTCGCGCAATGGCTTTGATTGACGCTCACTTGAGCCAACTCCATTTCGTGGCGAAACGCTGAAGACGATGCGCTTTTCGATCATCACCCCGAGCTTCAGGAACTCCGAATGGCTGCGCCTGTGCGTTGCCTCCGTGGCAGACCAGGGTGTGGAACACGAACACATTGTTCAGGACACCGGTTCCGATGATGGCACGCTCGATTGGCTGCCGGCTGATCCGCGTGTGAAAGCGTTCGTGGAGAAGGATTCGGGAATGTATGACGCGATCAATCGCGGGCTGCGCCGGGCGGGAGGCGACTTCATCGCGTATTTGAATTGCGATGAACAATACCTGCCCGGTGCGCTGCCGTCGGTGGATGAGTTCTTTTCCACGCATCCCGATGTGGACGTCCTCTTCGCCGACGCCGTCGCTGTGAATGGCGACGGCGAATACCTCTGGCATCGCAAGATGCTGCGGCCGCTGCGCTGGCACACGTGGACATGCCCGCTGTCCACGCTGACGTGCGCGACATTTTTTCGCCGACGCATCATCGATGAGGGTAAAATTTTCTTTGAGCCGCGCTGGCGTTACGTCGGAGACAGCGCGTGGGTTTTGCGACTCATTCAAGCTGACGTGAAAATGCGCATCATGCGGCGTTTCACTTCAGTGTTCACCCACACGGGAGAGAACCTGAGCCTGCAACAAAAAGCGCAGGACGAAGCGGCGGTATTTTATGCGACTGCACCCGCGATTTTGCGTGGATTGCGGCCGCTGGTTCTGGCGCAACATCGAGTGCGACGATTGTTGGGCGGCATTTACACGCAGCCACCGTTTGATTTCTCGCTGTACACGCGCCAGACACCAGACCTGCGCGTGACGCGGCACGTGGACAAACCCACATTCCGTTGGCGCTGGTGAATCACTCCCGGTACTGCTGCGCGATGGGAATGCGCCTGCCAACGCCAAATGCCTTGGTTGTAATCTTCAATCCGGGTGCGGCCTGACGGCGTTTGTATTCGGCTCCGTCAATGAGACGCACCACGCGTTTCACCGTCGCCTCGTCAAAACCCATCGCGATGATCTCGCGGCCAGTTTTCAGGTTCACCACGTATTCTTCCAGAATCGCATCCAAGATGTCGTAAGGGGGAAGTGAATCCTGATCTTTCTGGTCGGGACGCAATTCCGCCGACGGCGGCTTGGTGATGGAATCTTTTGGAATGATTTCACGCTCGCGGTTAATCCAGTTCGACACGCGATAGACGAGCGTCTTCGGCACGTCATTGATCACGGCGAGGCCGCCGGACATGTCACCGTAAAGCGTGCAGTAACCAACAGCCATCTCGCTTTTGTTGCCGGTGGTAAGGAGCAGAGAACCGAACTTGTTCGAGAGCGCCATGAGGATCACGCCGCGCAAACGCGCCTGAATGTTTTCCTCCGCGGTGTCTTCCTTCAATCCGGCGAAGATGTCGCGCAATTCTTCCTTCACCGCATGGAACGGACGTTGAATCGCGATCACGTCGTAGCGGATGCCGAGGTTCGCTGCGAGAATGCGCGCGTCATCGAGCGAACCTTGCGAAGAATATTGCGACGGCAACGAAATGCCGCGCACGTTTTCCTTCCCCAGCGCTTCCACCGCGAGCACCGCAGTCAGCGCCGAGTCGATGCCGCCACTCAAACCGAGGACAGCGGATTTGAACCCGCACTTGTGCAGGTAATCACGCAACCCGAGCACGAGCGCGCGATAAACTGTTTCTTCAACACACATCTCCGGCGCGATCGTTGTCTGCGCCGTGTCGAGATCGAACACGACGAAATCTTCCTCGAATATCTTGCCGTGTGCGATGAGTTGGCCGGCGGCGTTGAACGCCATGCTCGCGCCGTCGAAGATCAATTCGTCGTTCCCGCCCACGAGATTGCAATAGACGACCGGACGCTTTGTCTTCGCCGCCAGCTTCGAGAGCATCTCGTAGCGCGTCTGGTTTTTTCCCACGTGCCACGGCGATGCGGAATTGTTGAACAGAATCGTGGCGCCTGCGGCAACGAGTTGAGCCGGTGGATTGATTCGATAAAGACGTTCGTCCCAGAAATCTTCGTCGTTCCAAACGTCCTCGCAGATCGTGCAGCCGATCTTTGCTCCATTAAGTTCGACGGGTGCGTTGTCGGTTCCTGGTTCGAAGTAACGGTCTTCGTCGAAAACGTCGTAGGTCGGCAGCAACATTTTCGCGCGAGTCGCGACGATCTTTCCGTTTTGCAGCACCGCAGTCGAGTTGGTGCTTTCGCGGCCGGGTCGCTTCTCGTTTTTCCCGACGTAACCGACGAGCATCGCCGTCTTGCCCGTGGCAGTGGCGAGACGATTCAACAATTCGAGATTTTGTTCGACGAAACGCCGCTTGAGAAGGAGATCGCGCGGCGGATAACCGGTCGTCGCGAGTTCGGGAAACACCACGATGTCCACGCCAGCCTCAGAGGCTTTGCGATACGCTGCGAGAATCTTCGCCTCATTTCCGGCGAAATCGCCAACGGTCGTGTTGATTTGCGCAAGCGCGACCTTCATCAAGAAAGTAGCTTTTACACTCCGCGCTTACAGCTTGAATCCGGCGGCTTGGGCATCGACCGCAAACATTTTCACTGTGTCGAGTGAGAGCACCGTAAGGTCTGTGCCGACCATTTTGAGCGCCTTGCCAAGAACGTCGTGCGGCACTGTGACGATGGCGCAACCAGTGCGGTCAGCCTGAAAGATATTCAGCACTTCACGCACGCTCGCCCAGAGCAGCTCGGCCTTTGGCTGGTCCTTCAAAATCTTGCCGCATTCGATCATCATTGGTTCGGGATCGACGCCTGTGTCAGCGATGCGTCCAGCGAAAACTGATACAACGTTCGCCACGCTTGGGTTCAGCGCTGCCGCGACGCCACGCACTTGATCGAGCGTGAGAATGGCGGTCACGTTCAGTTGCACGCCTTCCTTGGCCAATTCCTTGATCAACGGCAGCGAGGATTCGCTGCGTGTATTGGTGATCGGGATTTTCGCGTAAACATTCCTGGCCCACGAAGCCAGCTTGAGTGCCTGCCGTTTCATCTCGGGAAACTCATCCGAGAACACTTCGAACGAGATCGGCTTGTCCTTGATCGTCTGCAACACATCCTTGGCGTAAGCCTCGTAATCGGTGATGCCGACCTTGCGCATCAACGATGGATTGGTGGTGAGGCCTTTGATGAGCGGGTTGGCGTAGAGGTCCAACATTCCCTTTTTGTCCGCGCCATCGGCGAAGATTTTTACTTTGAGCTGAGACAATGAATTCATTTTAGAGAGGCGAATGTAGCAGTGGCGGATTTGGCTGCAACTGTGAGTTTCCGCCGACGCGGGTCACCCCACGCCGCGATGTGAACGAGGGAATTACAGATTGATCACGCCGACAATATTCTCGCGCGGCACAGGACCAAAGCTGCGACTGTCGGTGCTGTTGTTGCGGTTATCGCCCAGGACGTAGAAATGACCTTTGGGAACAACGGTGGCGGGGCCCGGCGCGCCTGCCCGCGCCTTTTTCCCGCTGTTGAGAAAAGGTTCAGACAAGGCTTTGCCATTTACGTAAACGTGGTCGAGCGACATCTGCACTGTCTCCTCGGGCAAGGCGATGATGCGCTTCACGACGAGGTCTCCAGTTTCAGGATCTTTCAGAACCACGAGCTCACCGCGTTGCGGCGCGTGGGCGATGGTGGCGAATCGGTTCATTATCAACATGTCGCCGGATACCAGCGTGGGCGACATGCTGGAGCCGCGCACTTCCACGGCAGTCACGACGAGGCGGCTGAAGAACATGTAGCTCGCGAATGAAAGTCCGAGCAGCAAGGCGAACTTGGCGAAGCGGTGCCGGCGGATAATTCCCGGGACGAGCTGAATCGTGCTTTTCATTTTAATTATCCACGTGCTCATTTGGCGCTCCTGAAATTGGTAATCCACCTTGCACAGCGCGCACAATTGGACTGCTTACGGCGCAACAGTTAGGGGAAATTACCTGAGCGCGAAGCTACTTTCCGGGCGCTGCGAAGTCGATGTCGATTTGGCTGCGCACGGACACGCCGAGTTCGAGCAACTCGGCGTTGCGGTAGAGTTCGAGGCGGTTCGTTTTCGCGGGCACATCCGGCAACACCCGCGCGCGCTGCCGGTCGAGCTCCTCGATCGACAACACATCCAGCGCCACCGGATCACTGCTGATACGGATCTGATTCAAGGCCGCCGAGTAATGCAAATGCGCGATTTGCTCGCCCTGGAATTGGCAGATGAGCGCATCCACAATGGTGAGCGCCACATGGTCGCTGAGAGCGGGCAGCGCGTAAATTTCGGGCACGGCTTGCGCGAGTTTACCGACATCGCCTTCAAAACGCATCGTGTTGTCCGCCGCGCCGGAGGCGAGGCTGTAGAGATTGCCATACACGCCCACGGAGTTGTGATTCAGGAGCGGGGATACGTTGATGATCTTGGTGAACTGCTTCGTGAGCAACTTCGCCACGAAAGACTTTCGACCGATGTTGTCTCCCTTCTTTTGAAACTCCAAATCACCGAATACGAGCTGGCCGAGGAGCGATGATTCATAAAAAACATTTTCGTCCCAACCTGTGTCGAGACTGCCAGCCACCCGAACGCCGTAGCGCCCCGCGAGCTCGCCGAATCCGGCGCGATGCAGATCCGACAGGCGATAATCCCAGACGATGATGTTGGTGGCCGGGATGCGAGCGGCGAGCAAACCTTCGATCACACCTTCCACCACGGCGACGCGGGTGCCGACTTGCGAGCCGGGTCGAGAAACAACTTTCACACCCACGACATCGTTAGTCGCGGCGATTGTTTTCCAGGCGGCGCTGACGTCTGCCTTGCCAGTAAAGTTCGTCATCCCGCGCTGCACGAGCGCATGGATTTTTTCTGGCACCGGCTTGTAGGCGTCGGTGGCTGCATCGTCCTCCACAATGACAACGCGCGCCCGGGGCGAAGCAGGGGCAGCGGTCGAAAGCTGCAGCCTTTCACCGCGGGACAGCAGCGGTGCAAGGCATGCGAGCAAACAACCGAACAAGCGTTTGAGGCTGAAAAACCGGGCGTTTCTTGACACGTCAGGGGGTGAGTGTTACCACGCTGCGCAATGCTGGCTACCAAAAATCCCTCGCGCTGGCTTTTCGCAATCTTGCTGGCGGCAGGGATCGCAATTCTTTCCGGATGCACCGCGTCCGGACCGAGCGCGTTGCTGGACGGAGATCGCGCGTTGCGCGACGGGAAGCTCACCCGCGCCGTCGAGGATCTCAAGCGTGCGACCGAGTTGATCCCCGAGGAGCCGCGCGCGTGGAACTGCCTGGGCGTGGCGTATCATCGCTCGAACCAGCCGCAACTCGCCGCGCAAGCGTACGGCCAGGCGCTGAAACGTGACCGCAGCAATCTGGTCGCAATCGCGCATTTCAACTTGGGCTGCCTGTTGCTCGAACAGGGAAACGCGGCCGGTGCGGTCGACGAATTGCGCAGCTTCACCATGACCACCAACTCTGCGCTGGGTTGGCTGAAGCTGGGCGAGGCGCAACTCCGCTTGCGGCAGTTCGACGCGGCCGAGCGTTCGCTTGGCAGCGCGCTGCGGCTTCAAGACAAGGATCTGCAACCGATGGTGTGGAACGATCTCGGCGTGCTCTACGCGCAGCGCAATCGCGCACGCGAGGCGATGCAGTATTTCAACAATGCGCTGCAGGTGAACCCAAAGCTGACGCCAGCGATGCTGAACATCGCCGTGCTGGCACAGCAAAGCATGGGTTCGAAATCGTATGCGTTGCAGCGATATCGCGAATATCTGGCGCTCCAGCCCAAGGCGGCGAACTTGGAAGCGGTCAGCGCCATGGTGAGGCAACTCGAATCCGACCTCGCGCCACGTTCAATACCGCAGACGAATGCGGTCGCTCAAACGGTGGCGACGAACCCACCAGTGGTTGCAGTGCCGACGAATCGTTCGCCGGTCATAGCGACCAGCGCGGTTCCAAAACTGGTTTCGGTTCCGCCCACCAACGTGCCGTCGGCGCGAGTCGTGCCGTTGCCACAGACAAACGTCGTCGCCGCACCACGAACGCCACCCGCGCAGACAAATATTCCACCCAACGTTCCGATCACCGTCGTCGCAGTCGCGCCGCCGCCGCCGGTGTTCGTTGCGACGTCAAGTCCCGCCATTACGAGGACGAAGCCGTCGCCGAACGTCGCAAACAATGTTGTCCCGCCGCTCGTTACAGCTCCACCCATCGCGGGCGATCCAACGCTCGATCGCCCAAACAAACCTGGATTGTTGCAGCGCATGAATCCGTTCCGCAGCAAGCCGGAGCGCGTGGCAACGATGGAGACCGGGCGTGTCGTCGTGGCTTCCATCCCACCGAGTACCGCAGCGCCGTCGATCGTTGCGCCGACGCCAAAAACTTTTGCACGTTATCGCTACGCGAATCCGGCTCCGCCGAAATCTGGCAACCGGTCTGAAGCGGAACGTGCCTTCCAGCAAGGCGCCAAGGCACAGCGGGCGAGCAACACCAATGAAGCTCTGCTCGATTATCAGCGCGCCATCAGCGCCGACCCATCCTTTCTCGACGCGCAATACAACCTCGCCCTGTTGGCGCAGCAGGCCGGCGACGTCAGGCGTTCACTTGGACTTTGGGAAACAGTGCTGGCGATTGAGCCGGACTCGATCAACGCGCGCTACAACTTCGCGCTCGCGCTGAAGCAAGCCGACTTCCCGAATGAAGCGGCCGTGGAATTGGAGAAGATTCTGGAAGCCAAACCATCGGAGTCGCGCGCACATCTCACGCTGGCCAATCTGAGCGCCCAGCAACTCAATGACAATCGCCGTGCGCGCCAGCACTACATGAAAGTGCTCCAGTTGGAGCCGCGGAATTCGCAGGCCTCGGCGATCCGGTTTTGGCTGGCCGCCAATCCCTGATCATGCCCGCCAATGAATGGCCAGCAGCCGCGCCACTGCGCGCACCGTTTTTTTGTTGGGGTATTCCGGGTTTGCGATCAATGCCTTGCCCCGCATGACGGCGCTCTGCCGGACGTCGGAAAGCCGATCCAATCGCGCTGCCAACTCGCCCGGTTGAGGATCACGGGAACGTTCAAAATGCATGGGCTTTTGTGGTTTCACTTGCCTCCGTCCGTTCAAAGTCAGTTTATTTTTGCGGCCCGCGCGCATATTCAGATTTGGTTCCGTCGCGTGTCTCATTTTTGTTCTTCTGCTCCATTTTAGATCGGCACCCGTCCAAAAATCTTTAACTCGCGGGGAAACTTTTTTTCACAATGAGCCCAAGCTCGCTTCAATCATGCATTGGCACAACGGGTGGATTGCAAATCTTCCCTGCCAGGCGCTTGCTTTTGGCTCCGGGTTTGCTAAGTCACTCTCAATGAAGCAGCGCATCCTCGTGGTAGATGACGAGCCCCAAATCCGAGATATGCTCTCGCTCTATTTTTCGAAGCACGGCTTTGAGGTCGCGGTGGCTGGAAATTCGGGCGAGGCAATGCACACGGCTTCGAGTGAAAACATCGATGTGGCGGTGCTCGATATCGGGCTCGCCGAAGAGGATGGCCTGAAGCTGCTCGAAGCGTTGAAGGCCACTCATCCCACCCTTCGCGTCATCATGCTCACCGGAATGGGTTTCGTGGAAGACCTGCTCGAAGAGGCGCATCGCAAGGGCGCAGACGGCTACGTGAGCAAAGTGCTGCCGCTTGATGAACTGCTCCTGGCGATCCAGCGCATTCTAAAAACGACCCCGGCCTGAGAAGCGCCTGCTGTCGCGCAGCAGCCAAATAGACAGCCCGCTCACCCGTCGCATCGGAGTTCTTCCCGTTGTTACACGCCGTGCGTTGAACCTTCACTGGCAATCAAAGCCAATGGCTGAAGTTGGTGTCGACATCTCGCATCACACCTCGACGCACAGGCTGCCTATTCAAGCCGGCAAAGTTTCAGCGAATCCCAAACACCTGGTCCGGGCGGGGTGGGTGACTCTGGTAATGCGTTCGTAACTCTCCTTGTCGCTGCGCATTAGCATGAAAGATTTTCGCGACGGCGCAGCGATTGCGGCATTGCTTTCACGCGTGGCGTCAGGAATTTTCGGCGCGGTTTCGGGCAACGCATGGCACAACTAATCATGACTCCGGCGACGGGCGAGCGCTTGCTGCGCTACGTCGGAGATCGTGTCCGTTTCACGTTGCGAACGGCTGATGGCACTGCGCTGCCGGAAGGATGGACGGTGCGATTGCGCACGAACCTCGGTCGCGCAAAACTGCTTCGCGAGGAAATCATCACTGCATATCCACGGCGGCCGGCACTCGCGAACGCGGCATGGCACGATGTGCTGCTCGATCACCTGGGCGGGGAATGGATTCGTGAACTCACGCTCACGGAAACCGGTTACTTCCGCGCCAAAGCTTACGCCATCGATCCCGAAGGGCGGCAGCATTGGCCGGATGGCGATGACGTGGGAATCTCGGTTCATCCCGATCAGTACCGGACTGCGAACACGATCTATTGCGCGTTCATCCGCATGTTCGGCGAGACCAAGCCCGCCCAGCAGACGGTCAATCCCACCCTGGAGGCGCGGCTGAAGGAACTGGATGCCAAGGGTTACTCCGTCATTCCTTCCTCCGGAAAAATTCGTGACCTGATTCGCGAACTGCCGTTCATCATCGACACGCTCGGTTGCCGAATTCTCCATCTGCTCCCGGTGAATCCCACGCCCACGACCTTCGCGCGCTTTGGTCGTTTCGGTTCGCCTTACGCATCGCAAGACCTCACGGGCATTGATCCGGCGCTGGTTGAATTCGACAAGCGAACGACTGGCATCGACCAGTTTCGCGAGCTGACTTACGCCACCCATGCGCTGGGCGGACGCGTGTTCATCGACATTGTCATCAATCACACCGGCTGGGGTGCGAGGCTTCAGGAAACGCGGCCCGAATGGTATTTGCGCGATGAGAAGGGAAACTTCGTCAGCCCCGGCGCGTGGGGTGTCACTTGGGAAGACCTCGCTGAGCTCGATCATCGCAATCCCGTGCTTTGGGACGAGCTCGCGGAAATTTTCCTCATCTGGTGTCGCCGCGGCGTGGATGGTTTTCGTTGCGACGCGGGATACAAAGTTCCGTTGCGGGCCTGGCGTTACATCACCGCGCGTGTGCTTGATGAATTTCCCGAAACGGTTTTCTTTCTCGAAGGACTGGGCGGTTCCTGGGAAGCGACCGAAGCGTTGCTCACGGACGGTTCGATGCAGTGGGCTTACTCCGAGTTGTTCCAGAATTACGACGGCCTCCAGATCGCGAGCTATCTGGAATACGCGTTGAGACAAAGCCAGCGCATGGGGCTCTACGTCCACTACAGCGAGACCCATGACAACAATCGCCTCGCCGAGCGCGGGCGCGCCTGGTCGCTTTTGCGCAACCGGCTTTGTGCGCTCACGAGCGTGAGCGGCGGCTATGGGTTCACCTGTGGTGTTGAGTGGCTCGCTGCCGAGAAAATCAACGTTCACAGCAATCGCGGCCTTTCCTGGGGCAATCGCGACAACATCGTCCAGGAGATCGCGGCCCTGAACACGTTGCTGCGTTCGCATCCGTGCTTCTTTGACGGCGCAAAGCTCACGCGCGTCTCCGAACCTGGGTCATCTGTTTACGCGCTGCTCCGTGAATCCGCCGACAAGTCGACGCGCGTTCTTGTCGTCGTGAACAACGACACCGAGCGTGCCCAGTTCGCGCGCTTCGATCCGGCGCTCTTTGCCGCCAAGGACAAAACTGCGGGTGAATTCGATCCCAAACTGTTGCGCGATCTGCTCGGCCAGCCATTGCCTCCCATTGAACTCACGGGCGGAAAATTGGAGATGGGAATTCCACCCGCCGCCGCGCTTTGCTTGTCACTCCCTGAGCACACATCGGCTGCCAGCCCCGCAAGGGTGACGGTGCGACTGCAAAAATTCGGCACCGAAACGCTGCCTGCGATTGCCACGGGACTTGGCTATCGACACTCGCGCGCGCAGGCGGCTTTTGCTGTGAGCGCCGCGAGCCGTGTGTTTCCGGCCGAAGACATTGGCGCATTCGACTGGCCGGTGCTGGCGGATTGGGTGAACCGCGATCCAAAGCTTTTTCTTGGCGCGTTGCTTCATATCGACCGTGACATCGCACGCCGTGATTTTCTCGAAGCGCTCTTCAGTGCCGTGGGCAAGCAATGCTTCCCGCAAGTCATCACCTGGGAACTCATCGACCGTCGCCGTGTCACGCTCGTTCCGACCCATCACTGGTTGTTGCTCTGCGATTCGATGCCCTTCCGCGCAACGCTCAGCGTGCCCGGCGCGCCGCCCGAACACGTGCAGTCCGTCGAGGCGCAGTGCGGCCACGTCGCATGCTTCGCGCCGCGTGTAGTTGGTGCATCCCGCGATGCCGCCGTACGCATCGAGCGCTATGCGGAAAGCGACCAAACTGTCGAGACCACCGTGCGATTCTTGAGCGGCGACGTCAGCGCGAAGCCGCTCGCGACAATTCCCAGGATTGCGCTGCTTACGAATGGTCGCGGTGGCATGGCGCGGTTGTGTGTGGACTTTGGGAACATTGCCTCGAAATACGATTGCCTCCTCGCCGCAAACCTTAATCCCGAGTTTCCGGTGGATCGTCACGTCCTGGCCAAGCGCGCGCGTGTGTGGGTCGTGGCGGATGGTTTTATCACGCCGCTCAACGCCGAGAACCTCATTGATTTTGAGGCAGGGCCGCCGGCCCGATGGAAATTTCTCGCGAGCGCCGGCGACGGTCGCGCCGTGGAAATCGAGATCACAGCCGAGATGGTGCCGGACCGGAACTCAACGGTATTGCGCTTCCATCGACCATCGCGAATTCCACAGATTGGCAGCGAATTGCCGCCGGAAGCTGGTGTCAGCCTCACGGTGCGCGTCGATATCGAAGATCGGAACTTCCACAGCGAGACTCAACGCACTCCGGGTGCCGAGCATCACTTTGCGACCCACACTCGAACATTGCGCGGCAGTCGTGATGCTGAAGCGGATTCGAGCCAGAGCCTCCCGAGCTTAAACCCTACTGCGGCGAAAGGCTTTCAGTTCACGCCCGCTCCAGATCGACAGCTTCGCGTGCTCATCGATAACGGCCGCTACCATTCCGCACCGGAATGGAGCGAGGGCATTGCACATCCGATTGAAGCGACGCGTGGGCAAACGGCCAGCGGCGATGCTTACAGCCCCGGCTGGTTCGAAGTGCCGTTGCAACGCGGCGAATCCGCGAGCCTCATCCTGACCGCTGAACAGCATCCAGCCCCAAACCTCGCAAACTCGCTTGCACTGGAGAGCGAACCATCGGGCGATGATGCGTTCGGGCAATCGCTCGTCCGCGCCATCAAGGCATTCGTGGTGAAGCGCGACGCCGGCAAGACCGTGATCGCGGGTTATCCGTGGTTCCTCGATTGGGGTCGCGACTCGTTGATCTGTGCGCGCGGCATGATCGCGGCGGGATTGATCGACGACACGCGCGACCTGCTCCTGACCTTCGCGCGATTCGAGGAGAACGGCACGCTGCCGAATACCATTCACGGCCACGACGCGACGAACCGCGATACCACCGATGCGCCGCTATGGTTCGGCATTGCATGTGAGGAGTTGGAAGGGAGACGCCCGGGCTTTCGCGACACGCGTGTGGATGGCGAACGCACCATCGCTGATGTCCTGCGCTCGATCGCCGCGAACTACCTGCGCGGCACGCCCAACGGCATTCGCATGGACGTGGAGTCTGCGCTGGTTTGGAGCCCGAGCCATTTCACTTGGATGGACACGAACTTTCCCGCAGGCACGCCGCGCGAAGGTTATCCGATCGAGATTCAGGCGTTCTGGATTCGCCTGCTGAAACAATTGGCGAGTATCGGCGCACAACCCCGCGAAGGAGAACCGTGGGCTGATCTTGCGGGGCGCGCCGAAGCCTCGTTGAACGAACTGTTCTGGATCGAAGAGCGTGGCTGGTTTGCGGACGCACTTTGGTGCAAGTCCGGCGTGCCCGCGCGCGCCGCCATCCGCGACGACGCGCTGCGCAGCAATGCGCTGTTTCCCATCAGCCTCGGCTTGTTCACCGGAGATCGCGCCCGGCGCACGGTTGATGCGGCGTTGCGGTATCTCGTCGTGCCCGGCGCGTTGCGGACACTGGCACCCTTGTTCGTCACTTCGCCGCTGCCGATCTACGGGAACCAAGGCGGACTCTTGAACGATCCGTTGCATCCCTACTGGGGCCGCTACGAAGGCGACGAAGACACACGCCGCAAGCCCGCGTATCACAATGGCACCGCCTGGGCGTGGACGTTTCCAAGTTTTTGTGAAGCACTCATGCGCGCCTGGAATTCCGATCCCAGCGCCGTCGCCACCGCGCGCGCGTATCTCCTCAGCATGCGCGACCTCATGTCTGTCGGTTGTGCCGGACATATCCCCGAAATCATCGACGGCGATGCACCGCACGCGCCCCGCGGTTGCGATGCGCAAGCGTGGAGCGTCACGGAAGCATTGCGCGTCTGGAAATTGCTCCGGTGAGATCGCCTCCAACAGGTGACCGTTAAACCCGAACTCCGAAGTGGCGGCGGACGTTCCGGTGGGTAGCACAGGCCACTGGCCTGTGCCGAGCGGTGACTCGCCGCTCGGAACGGGGATGGCGGGCGAACTCTCCCATGCGTCTTTTACCTCTTCCGGCGTCCTCCCCATTCCGTCCGGCCAGTGGCCGGACGGCACCGGCGGGTCGCCTGTGCTACCCATTCCGATTTCGGAGTTCGGGTTAAATCGACTGGTGGAAGGAGGTTCCGGTCCCGACATTCTTGCTGCCATCCGCGGACGGCACGCGTAACTTGATTCGAGAGCCATGCGCATCTACATCGAAAGCACCATTCCGAGCTACGTCGTGGCACGCCCCGCGCGCGATCTCCTGCAAGCCGCGCGCCAGTAACTCACCCGCGACTGGTGGGAATTGAAACGGGAGAAGCACGAGCTTTTCACCTCACAGATCGTTCTGGACGAAATCGCCGACGGCGAGCCAGTCATGGCGAGTCAGCGGCTTGAATTGGTGGCACAAATCAAACTGCTGGATCTGACGATCGAGGCCAATGCCTTGACGAAGCAAAACCTGGGATCAGGTTTGCTCCCCGCCGAGGCCGACCGCGACGCCGCGCACATCGCCCTCGCCACGGTCCACGAAATGGATGTATTGTTGAGTTGGAATTGCCGTCACATTGCCAACGCCGCCATTCAAGCCCGGCTGCGGCGATTGGCGGAGAAAGCCGGGTTTGCACTGCCTGTGCTTTGCACGCCGGACGAATTGGCTGGAGAGCTGTATGAGTAACGCGACTAAAGAACCGAAACCGAACCAGAGCACCGATTTGGTGCTTCAGGAAATCTGGCGCGTCAAGGACACACTCTCCGCTTCCTACGGTCATGACGTGGACCATCTCTTTGCCGACGCCCGCGAACGCCAGAAACTTTCTGGCCATCGCGTCGTCAACCTTCAAAGGCCACGGAAAAAACCGGCGAACGGGCAGGCGGAATGAACGCCAGCCCAAACACCGACTGTAATCTCGCACTAATCCAACTGCCAATGAGGCAACCATGTCACTAGAAACAACGCTTGCGGACATCATCACACGACTCCGACAAGGTCGGTTCGCCAATGAGCAAGCGATCTCGCAAGGCATCGTCCTGCGTGTGCTTCAAGAACTGGGATGGGATACATGGGACACGGCCGTGATCTGGCCGGAATTCAAGACAGGCGAAGGCCGCGCTGATTTCGCGCTTTGCCATCCGCCAACCAAGCCCGCCGTTTTTATCGAGGTCAAGCAACCCGGCAAAGCTGAGGATGCCGTTCGTCAGGCGCTCGAGTACGCCTTCCACACGGGAGTTCCTTTCGTCGCGCTCACCGATGGTAAGACTTGGAGCTTTTATCTCCCGGCGGAGCAAGGCAGCTACGAGGATCGGAGGGTTTACAAGCTCGACTTGTTCGAACGTCCAGCAGCCGAAGCCAGTGAAACTCTTCATCGTTACCTCGCGCGTTCAAGAGTCGAGTCCGGTGAAGCCCTTGAAACAGCCCGGAAGGAGTATCGCAGTCGAAATCGTCGTTCTCGCGCTCGTGACGCCATCCCCGAAGCGTGGCGTGAATTGGTGGAGAAAGGTGACGAACTTTTGGTTGATCTACTTGCCAGTTCAGTTGAATCGAAAGCTGGCGTGCGCCCTGATAACGATGACGTGGCGGAGTTTCTCGCGGGCCTGGGTACCCAAGTTATGGTCGAAGCTTCGCAACGCAGCGTGCCTCAACCGAGTCGTTCGCTGCCAAAACCAACGCTCTCATCCAGCGCGAACGACGATTCATCGCGCCGTGGGCGTCTCGTGCTTTTCGGCAAGGCGCATTCCTACCAGAATGCGAAAGATGGGATGGTCATTGTCCTCCGCGAACTCGCGAAGTCTGATCCATCCTTTCTCGAAAGGTGCTCGCAGCATCCGGACGCACAAGGTCGCAAGCGTCGCTATATTGCCCGCACTCCCGAAGAGCTATATCCAGATCGTGATGACCTTCGTGATATGCGC